>WGCR01000287.1 GCA_015493675.1 Anaerolineae bacterium | reverse complement strand
GCGTGGCATAGAGCACCGATGCCTGATACACGTAGAGGCTGAGCATCAGCGTCGCACCCAGGATCAGGAGAATGATGATCAGGGTGTTATGGGTGCGGATACGAGCTTTGTGGGCTTCGATGGGTTGTGTATTGGAAGTGATGACGTTTTGTTGAATCATCCTGCCTCTCCTCATTTCTGGATGGCAATGGTTGTATCAGGCTAGATCCCAAGATTCGAAGGCGGTTGGAGCTGTGTTGGCGTTTTGACGACTGAACGGCTGGAAAGGATGCCATCGCTGTTCATCCCAGCGGTTGTTTTACCCCCATGAATGGCAACAGTCATGCTGCGTTGCATGACGTGACTGCTTACAGTTTGCGGACTGCCCGCAGACGGGCGCTGCGACTGCGGGGATTACGGGCGATTTCGTCGGGGGAAGGCGTCAGGCCCTTGCGAACTATTTCTTTTACTTGAGCGTGATGGCCGCACGTGCAAATGGGGGAGCGCGGGGGACAAATGCAGTCGCGGCTTTCTTGACGGAAGGTGTGTTTGACGATACGGTCTTCCAGACTGTGGAAGGTGATGATGGCGAGGACTCCGCCCGGTTTCAGCAAGTTGATGGCCTGGGGCAGGGCTTCCTCCAGTGCGCCCAGCTCATCGTTGACGTAGATGCGCAGGGCCTGGAATGTGCGGGTGGCCGGATGCAGACGGGCGCCGGGTTTGCGTCCAATGGCCTTGAGCGCCACCTCGGCCAGATGGGTTGTGGTGGTGATGGGCCGATTGGCCACGATAGCCCGGGCGATGCGCCGGGAGCGGCGTTCTTCGCCGTAGCGGTAGAGGATGTCCGCCAGGTCTTCGGCATCCAGCGTATTGACGATGTCGGCGGCGCTGGGCCCGGTCGTTGGGTCCATGCGCATGTCTAGCGGGCCTTCGCGACTGAAGCTGAAACCCTGATCCGCCACATCGAACTGGTAAGAGGAAACGCCCAGATCGAAGAGGATGCCATCGACTTGTGAGAAGCCGTTCTGCCGGGCGGTATCGGCGATGCGGCGGAAATTGGCCTGCATCAGGGTCGCGCGGGGGCCAAAGGGCGCCAGACGCTTTTGCACCCGTTCGATGGCCCGGGGATCTGCATCAAGGCCCAGCAGTCTGCCTGTGGGAGCCGATGCTTTCAGAATCGCTGCGGCGTGACCGCCTCCGCCCAGGGTGGCGTCAATGTAAACGCCGCCGGGGACGGGCGTCAGCACTTGCAGCGTTTCTTCTAAAAGGACTGGTATATGGCTATGTGAGGGGGATGTCACGAATAATCGTCGGGGACTTCTGTGATATGATTAGGAATCAGAGGCTCTGAGAGCTGCTTGTGAGCTAGAAACCCAGAGAGTCCCATCTCTCGGCGTAATCATCGATATTTTTTGCCAGCTTCTGTTGTTCTTCCTGCCAATGGCTTGCATTCCATATCTCTACGTAGTAGTCGGCGCCTGCTACGATCACTTCATCCGTCAACCCGGCGTGTCTGCGCAGCGCCGGGGGGATGTTGATGCGCCCCATGCCGTCTGGCTTGACCAGCGCCGCGCCCGAGAAGAAGTGCCTGCGGAAAGTGCGGGCGTCTATCGAGGCGAATCCCATTTCGCGGATTTTCGCTCTAAAGACATCGAACTGGCTTTTGGGAAACAGCATGAGATAGTTTCTCATCCCTCTGGTGATCACTGCCTCCTCCTCCCCCAGCGCTTCTCGAAAAGCGGCTGGCAGCGTGATCCGACCTTTTTTGTCGAGGCCGCGCTGAAATTCACCGAGAAACATACGGTCGAAAACAGGGGGATTGGGGTGGGATGGATCGCTCATTGGTTTTTCTGGCACTTTTCTGCCACTTTCTGCTACTTTCATCCACTCTTTGCCACATTATACATGGCCTGCGCTGATAGTGCAAGTGAATTTTGCATAAAACGGGGATAAAAAACCGGAGAAACGCAAAGTTTGTGAGAAATTTTTGTCAAAGTGCGGGATGAAATCGGGCGCCCGGGGTTACAATGTATGCGGTATTACGCGGGCGAGGGGGCGTCGCGCGCAGTCCTGGCGGGCGGCCAGGCGCATGATTACGGCAACATCCGTCGGGTGCGTTTCAATTTGGGGGCAAAAAATCGTCGCCGATTCGTCGCCAGGCGCTGGCCGAGTGAACTCGGGCTCTCCAGGCGCAGGCCCCCACCTTCTGTTCCTCCCCGCTCCGAGACGGCAGGGGAGGAGGTAAGGAAGCTGAATGAGATTGCGCCAGTGGTCGCCCTGCGGCGACCAATTGCATACGACGAAAATGGACGGCGCAGGCCGCCATCATATTCCCTTCCAATGTTCTCCCCCGCTTGAGGGGGAGATGAAGAGGGGGC
Organism: Anaerolineae bacterium; assembly: GCA_015493675.1. Lineage (GTDB taxonomy): Bacteria > Chloroflexota > Anaerolineae > J102 > J102 > M2005. The sequence continues at coordinate 9,307 of WGCR01000287.1, read as the reverse complement.
TGGCCGCAGGCCTGAAGCGTTCGACTTGAGGATGCTGTTGGCGAACTATTGCAAAGCAAAAATCCGGCTCGAAATTTGTATCTTCAGAACAAAAAAGACCTATTTTTGTCCGATTTATGGCCGATTCAGAAGCCTTTCGGACTTCGCCAACAGCATCCTTGAGTCGGTCAGGGCGCTCCAATTTTGAAACGCACCCACATCCGTCGTCCAATTTGCCAAGTTCCCCTGTTTTGTGTATGATTTCAATCAACCAGGCAGTTGCATCAAAGTGAAAAATGAGAATTGAATGAGGGTTCCCTGTCGATACGGCAACGGGAAAGGTTTTGCATGGGAATTTTGAGATTTTTCAGGTTTCGATCTTGACACCGGGGGGATTATGTGCTAGACTTGTCATTCGCGTCGAAAAGAAAAAAAGCCCATTCTGCCTGAAAACAAAAATCCGCTCTTGCTCCTTCTACTGCCTCGGGCGCTTCACAAATTATTACATCATGTTTCATCTTCGATAGACGTCATCCGCGATTGGCTGGCGTTCCGAATTGTTACGCCCACCGTCAGGTTCGGTGGGCTGATTGCGCGTGAGGAAGCTTTTGTGCTGGGTTGCAGGTCGGAAGAGTGGGGCTTTTATTTTCTCGCCCCCTCAGCAAGAACGTGAAACACCGCATCGTTCCGAGCGATGCCCTGTGTTTTACCGTTTCGTGGCAAGCAAAAAAGCCGGAAGCATAAGAGTCAGTTGTCTTATCTCCGGATGACACATTTTTTCAAGGAGTTTTAGTGCACATGCCCGCGACCAGAACACCGAACCTCATGGTTCACCGCAAGTCGTATGCGCGACTGAAGCCGGTGATGCCGCTTCCCCAACTTATCTCTGTGCAGCTCAATTCTTATCGATGGTTCCAGGAAGAAGCGTTGAGGCAGCTTTTGAAAGAGATTACGCCCATCGTTTCCTATAACAAGAACCTGGAGTTGCATTTCGGAGATTACCGTTTTGGCGATCCTACATTTTCTGTCAAGGAGTGTCGAGATCGCGAATCCACCTACAATATGCCTCTGTATGTGCAGGTGAAGCTGGTTAATCGCGAGACGGGAGAGATTCAGGAGCAAGAGGTTTTTATGGGAGATTTTCCCAAGATGACCGAAAATGCCACCTTTATTTATAATGGCGCGGAACGCGTCATCGTCAGCCAGCTCATCCGCTCGCCTGGCGCTTATTTCATGGCGGACGAAGATCGTCAGACCGGGCGCCGTTTGTGTTCCGCCAAAATCATTCCCTATCGCGGTGCCTGGCTGGAGTTCGAGACCAGCAAGCGCGATGTGATCTCGGTCAAGGTGGATCGCAAACGCAAGCTGCCGGTCACGATTCTGCTGCGGGCGTTGGGCTTCGGCACGGATGATGAGCTTTTGGCCCTCTTTGCCGACGACGACACCAATCCCGAACATCCTTTCATTCTCAGCACGATTGAGAAGGAAGACCCCAACAAGCGCACGCCCGATGAGGCGCTGATTGATTTCTATCGCCGGCTGCGCCCGGTGGATCCGCCCACGCTGGAAAACGCCAAGAACCATCTTGAGCGCCTGCTCTTCGATCCCCGTCGTTATGATCTGGGCAAGGTGGGACGCTACAAGCTGAATCGCCGCCTGAAAGTGGAGATGCCGCTGGAACACCGGCTGTTGACCAAAGAGGATATTATTGAGGTCATTCGCCACATCATCCGTATCAACAATGGCGTGGAAGAAAGCGATGACATTGATCATCTGGGCAACCGCCGCGTCAAAACGGTGGGCGAATTGCTGCAAAACCAACTGCGCGTGGGCCTGTTGCGCATGGAACGCACCGTGCGCGAGCGCATGAGCATCCGTGACGCCGACCAGGTCAGTCCTCTGTCGCTGATCAATATCCGTCCGGTGGTGGCGGCCGTGCGCGAGTTTTTTGGCGGCTCCCAGCTCAGCCAGTTTATGGATCAAACCAATCCACTGTCGGAGCTGACCAACAAACGCCGGCTTTCGGCCCTGGGCCCGGGCGGCCTGCGCCGCGAACGCGCGGGCTTCGAGGTGCGCGATGTTCACCATTCCCACTATGGTCGCATTTGCCCCATCGAGACTCCTGAAGGCCCGAACATTGGTCTTATCGGCTCGCTGGCCACTTTCGCCCGCATCAATGAGTTCGGCTTTATCGAGACGCCCTACCGCAAGGTCATCCACGAGATCGAGAATGATCCCGAAAAGAGCGTAGGGTATGTGCTGGATAAGGATGTGAAGCATCCTGAGACGGGCGAAGTGCTGGCAACCGAAGGCGCGCGGATCGATGAATCGCTGGCCATCAAGTTGGCGGCGTTCGCCGATGAAATGCCCAAATTGCTGATTCAGCCGGTGGCTACCACCGAAATCACCTACATGAGCGCTGATGAAGAAGACCCTTACACCATCGCTCAGGCTTCCACGCCTTTGGATGAAGATGGTCGCTTTATTCGCAAGCGCATATCTGTGCGGCAGCATCAGAATTTTATGATGGAAGACCCTCGCAATGTGCACTACATGGATGTTTCCGCGCATCAGATCGTCTCTGTCTCCACCGCGCTCATCCCCTTCCTCGAGCACGACGACGCCAACCGCGCGTTGATGGGCTCCAACATGCAGCGTCAGGCCGTGCCGCTGATGGAGCCGCAGGCGCCTGTCGTGGGCACCGGCATGGAATTCCCGGCAGCGGTGGATTCCGGGCATGTGCTGGTGGCCCGGGCGCCTGGCAAAGTCGTCAGCGTCACCGCTGATCACATCATCATTCAGGAAGAAAACGGCGAGCTCCGCACCTACGAGATGCTCAAATACTCTCGTTCCAACCAATCCACCTGCATCAATCATCGCCCTGTGGTTTACAAGGGGGATGAAGTGGTGGCGGGACAGGTGCTGGCTGACTCCACTTCCACCGAAAACGGCGAATTGGCTCTGGGCCGCAATGTCACCGTCGCCTTTTTGGCCTGGGATGGCGGCAATTATGAGGACGCCATCCTCATCTCCGAGCGCTTGATCCGCGAAGATGCATACAGCTCCATCCACATCGAGAAATATGAAGCCGAAGCCCGGGACACCAAATTGGGTCCGGAGGAGATCACCCGCGATATCCCCAACGTGGGCGAGGACGCCCTGAAGAATCTGGATGAGCATGGCATCATCCGCATCGGCGCCGAGGTCAAACCTGGTGATATCCTGGTGGGGAAAATCTCTCCCAAGGGCGAGACCGAACTAACGCCCGAGGAGAAATTGCTGCGGGCCATCTTTGGCGAAAAAGCGCGCGAGGTCAAGGACTCCTCTCTGCGCCTGCCCCACGGTGAGCGCGGCAAGGTGGTGGACATCAAGGTCTTCACCCGCGACGATAACCGCGATTTGCCCGCAGGCGTCGAGAGCATGGTGCGCGTCAGCATCGCCCAGCGTCGCCGCCTGACCGTGGGCGACAAGATGGCGGGTCGCCACGGCAACAAGGGCGTGGTCTCCCGCATTGTCTCTGACGCAGATATGCCCTTCCTGCCCGATGGCACGCCTGTGGACATCCTCCTCAATCCTCTGGGTGTGCCCGCCCGCATGAACATCGGTCAGGTGCTGGAAACGCATCTGGGCTGGGCGGCCGACAAGCTGGGTTTCAAGGTCGAGACCACGGTCTTTGACGGCGCCACCGAGTGGCAGATCGAGGCGGAACTGGCCCGGGCCTGGCTCATCGACAAAGCCTGGTACGACGTCACCGAAGCTTCATTCGCCTGGGGGAAAGAACTGGGCGAGGAGGCCGGCGAGTTCGAGGACGATGACGACCTGCGCATCGCTTACATCGAAGAAGTTTATCTGGCCGATGATGATGTGGATTTCGAGCGAGTTTTCCGTGATTACATTTACGCCCGCCGCATGGTGGTGTGCCATTGGCTGCAGGAAAGAGGTTATGATCCTGATTTCCTCATGGTTTATCAGGATGATCCTCGCAGCATGAGCGAGAAGGACGCCTCTGATGACGCCGTTATCGACGTGGCCCTGATCGAATGGATGAAGCGCTACGGCGCTGATGCCACAGATCTTTCCGGACAGGAATTGCGAGACGCGGCCGAGGCGGTCTCCAAGGAGATCGGCTGGCCCACGCCCATCAACGGCAAGATGAAAGTGTATGACGGGCGCACCGGCGAGCCATTCGAGCAGCATGTCACCATTGGCACCATCTACATGCTCAAGTTGCATCACCTGGTCGAAGATAAGGTGCATGCTCGCTCCATCGGGCCGTATAGTCTGGTTACGCAGCAGCCGTTGGGCGGCAAGGCGCAATTCGGCGGCCAGCGCTTCGGCGAGATGGAAGTGTGGGCGCTGGAAGCCTATGGCGTCGCCTATATGCTGCAAGAAATCCTCACCGTCAAATCGGATGATGTCATCGGTCGCGTGCGCACCTATGAATCGATTGTCAAGGGGGAGGCCATCCAGCCGCCCGGCGTGCCCGAATCCTTCAAGGTTCTGGTCAAGGAATTGCAGTCTCTGGCTCTGGATGTCGAAGTCTTCAATGAGAATGAAGAGAGCATCCAGCTTTCCAAAGAAGACGCCTCTGAACTGCCCAGCCTGGGCTTCAGTCTGAAGTTGCCGGGCTCCATGACCGGCCACCGTCGGTAGATGACGGGGCAGGAACGGAATCGGGCCTGGCGGTCCGTTATCACCCCGGGCCCTCATTTCTGCTTCCCCGCCCTGCTTTCAGCCCTCACTTTTGATTTGAAATTTCCACTTCCTCACCACGGGAGGTTTTACCTTGGAAGTCAATAATTTTGATGCCATTCGCATTAGCCTGGCTTCGCCAGAGAAGATCCTTGAGTGGTCTTATGGCGAAGTTCTGAAGCCTGAAACCATTAACTATCGCACGCTGCGTCCCGAAAGAGACGGTCTGTTCTGCGAGCGTATTTTTGGTCCCACAAAAGATTATGAATGCTATTGCGGCAAATACAAACGTATTCGCCACAAGGGCATTGTCTGTGAGAAGTGCGGCGTCGAAGTGGCGCCCGCCCGGGTGCGTCGCGAGCGCATGGGGCACATCCAGCTCACCACGCCCGTCAGTCACATTTGGTATGTGAAGGGCGTTCCCAGTCGTCTGGGGCTGCTGCTGGATATTTCTCCCCGCAATCTCGAGCGCGTGCTCTATTTCGCCAAATACATCATCACCAAAGTGGATGAAGATCATCGCACCCGCACGCTGCAGCGGCTGGATCGGGAGATGAACGCCCGTTTCGCCCGCGTGGAAGCGGACGCCAGCTCCCAGATCGAAGCTGTGGAGAATGCCCGCGATGAAGCCGTCGCTGCTGTGACAGAAGAAGAGGCCGAGGCCATTGCCCGGGCCGAGGAAGAGCTGGAGGCCAAAGCCGCCGAGGTCAGTGAAGTCGGCCGCAAACTGCAAGCCTACATCCAGGAAAATCGGGGCAAGAAGCTGGCTGATCCGGTCATGCTGCCCTGGAGCGACGAGCCGCTGATTCCCGCCGGTGAAAAACTGGCCTCCAGTCATCAGGATGTATTGAATAATGCCCTGCGCGAGCGCCTCAGCGTGCTGCAGGATGAACGTGATCGGGCCGTGGACGCGGCCAATCGCGAGGCGAACGCCAAACGTGAAGAGCATTTCCGGCAGGCGGAGGAGCTTCTCTCCCGCTTCTACGAGAACATCGAAGCCCGCAAAGAGACCATCCGCCAGCACATGGAGGACCAAATTCAGGAACTGAAGAGTCTGCGCGAGGGCGAGTTGCTGCTGGAGAGTGAGTTCCGCGATTTCGAAGATCGCTGGGGCAACATCTTCAAGGCGGGCATGGGCGCCGAAGCCGTTTACGAATTGGTCAAAAAACTGGACCTGGACAAGATGGCTGTGGAGCTGCGGAATGAAATCCGCACCACCCGTTCCAAACAGCGTCAGCGCAAGGCCGCCAAGCGCCTGCGCGTGGTCGAGGCTTTCCGCAAGAGCGGCAACCGCCCCGAGTGGATGATCCTCACCGTGCTGCCTGTGATCCCGCCCGATCTGCGCCCGATGGTGCAGTTGGATGGCGGCCGTTTCGCCACCAGTGACCTGAACGATCTCTACCGCCGGGTCATCAACCGCAACAACCGTCTCAAGCGTCTGCTGGAGCTGGGCGCTCCCAGCGTGATCGTGCGCAACGAAAAGCGCATGTTGCAGGAGGCCGTGGACAGCCTGGTGGACAATGGCCGCCGGGGTCATGCGGTCAGCCGCAGCGGCAAGCGCAAACTCAAGTCCCTCAGCGATCTGCTCAAAGGCAAGCAGGGGCGTTTCCGACGCAACCTGTTGGGCAAACGCGTGGACTACTCCGGGCGCTCCGTCATCGTGGTCGGCCCCACCCTGAAACTGCATCAGTGCGGGCTGCCCAAGAAGATGGCTCTGGAGCTGTTCAAGCCCTTTGTCATGCAGAAGCTGGTGGAGCACAACTACGCCCACAACATCAAGAGCGCCAAACGCACGGTGGATCGGCTGGATCCCGCGGTGTGGGACGTGCTGGAAGAGGTCATCAAGACCCGACCGGTGCTGCTGAACCGGGCGCCCACTCTGCACCGGCTTTCCATCCAGGCTTTTGAGCCCATTCTTATCGAGGATAACGCCATCCAGTTGCATCCGTTGGCCTGTTCGGCCTTCAATGCCGACTTTGACGGCGACCAGATGGCGGTGCATGTGCCCCTTTCGGAACAAGCGGTGAAAGAGGCGCGTCAATACATGCTTTCCACCAATAACCTGCTCAAGCCCGCTTCGGGCGAGCCGATTGTGGGCCCCTCCAAAGACATGGTCATGGGGTGCTACTATCTGACTGTGGAAGATCAGGATGCCAAAGCCAAGGGCAAAGTCTTCGGTGATTATGAAGACGTGCTGCTGGCCTATGATCTGGGCGTGGTGGAGCTGCGTACGCCCATCAAGTTCTACTATCAGAGCTGGATGGATGATCTCTCCGTGAATGAGATGGCTTTGCCCGAGCGCGTTGTTGCGGCTTTGCACGAGGCGGGCATCGATAACGCCGGACAGATCATCAGCCTTTATCAGGAGCGAGGCCGCAAGGGGCTCATCGATTTGCCTGGCATCGGGCCAGCGGCTTTCCGTGACATCATGGAAGCTTTCAAGGCCGAGGCCATCCTGCCCGATGAGGAAACGCCTACCGGCATGATCGACACCACGGTGGGCCGGGTGATTTTCAATTACTACCTGCCTGCCAAGGTGCGGTTTATCAACAAATTGCTGGATAAGAAGATTCTTAATGATTTTGTCGCTACTGTCTATCAGCGTCTGGGGCCGGAAGGCACGCCCGATGTGGTGGATACCATCAAAAACATCGGTTTCTACTTCGCCACCCGTTCCGGCATGACCATCGCTGTTTCCGACATCCATGTGCCGCCCAACAAGACCGAGATCGTGAATCGCACCGCGGATGAGGCCGACAAGGTGGAGCGCCAGTATCGTCGCGGTCTTATTACCGAAGATGAGCGTTATAACAAGGTGGTTGAGCTGTGGACGCACGCCACTGACGAACTGACCAAAGAGGTGCAGCGGTTGCTGGATCCTCGCGAGGGGTTGGGCGCCATGTCGCACTCCGGCGCCACCAAGGGCGGCGTGCAGCCGATTCGCCAGTTGGCGGGTATGCGCGGCCTCATGGCTGATCCCTCGGGCCGGATTATCCCGCTGCCCATTCGCTCGAACTTCCGCGAGGGGCTGACCGCACTGGAGTACTTCCTCTCCACCCACGGCTCCCGCAAGGGCCTGGCCGACACCGCCCTGCGCACCGCCGACGCCGGCTATCTCACCCGCCGTCTGGTGGATGTGGCCCAGGATGTGATCATCACCGAGGAAGACTGCGGCACCGAAAACGGCATCTGGCTGACCCGGTCCGACGCGCTTGAGGCGGGCGTGCCATTTGGCGAGCGCGTCAAGGGGCGCTCGCTGCTGGAAGATGTGCTTGATCCTGAAACGGGCGCTGTGCTCGGCTCCAAGGGTGAGGTGCTGGATCTGGAGGCGGCCCAGGCCATCGCCAATTCCGATATCGACGCCATCTATGTACGCTCTCCCTTCACCTGCGAGACGGAATTCGGTATCTGCCGCCATTGCTACGGCGAAGATCTGGCCCGCGGCGGCGTCGTGGAGCTGGGCGAGGCCGTTGGCATCATCTCCGCCCAATCCATCGGCGAGCCCGGCACCCAGCTCACCCTGCGCACGTTCCACACCGGCGGCGTGGCTGCGGGCGGCGACATTACCCAGGGTCTGCCCCGCGTCGAGGAGCTTTTCGAGGCTCGCAACCCCCGCGGCGAAGCCGTCATCTCCGAAATCGATGGCGTGTTCGATGTCTATTGGGATGAAGAACAGCGTTATGTTTCTGTCACCTCCACCCAGCTCATCCGCCACGTGGTCGAAATTCCCGAAGGCTATGAACTGCTGATCTCCGACGGCGATCGGGTGCAGGCCGACACCGTGGTGGCCCGCAACGCCGAAGGCGAGGAGCTGCTGGCCGGGGAGCAGGGCGAGGCCTACCTCGAGGACGGCGTGCTTTACATCCGCCGCGAGGACACCGAGACCTGGACTCAGCCTATTTCGCCTACCGCCCGGCTGCGGGTGGAGAAAGGGCAGCAGGTGCAGGCCGGTCAGCAGTTGACCGCGGGCGCCAAGAATCCGAAGGAAGTGCTGCGCATCCAGGGACGCGAGGCCACGGCCATGTACATCATGAATGAAGTTCAGAAGGTGTACCGCTCTCAAGGCGTGGGCATCCACGACAAATACATCGAGATCGTTCTGCGCCAGATGCTGCGCCGGGTGATTATCACCGATTCCGGCGACAGCGAGTATCTGCCCGGCGAGGTGGTGGATCACTTCATACTGCGGCATGTGAATGACGCTATTGTGGCCCAGGGCGGCCAACCTGCCAGCTACGAGTACGCACTTATGGGCATCACCAAGGCTTCGTTGAACACCGAGAGCTTCCTGGCCGCCGCCTCCTTCCAGGAGACCACGCGCGTGCTGACGGATGCTGCAGTGCGCGGCGCTGTGGATCATCTGCGCGGCCTCAAGGAGAACGTCATCATCGGTAAATTGATTCCGGTGGGCACAGGCTTCAAGGCCCGCATGGAGGCAGCGGCCCGTCGCAAGGCCATCGAAGAGGAGGCCGAGCGTGAAACTCAGGAAGAGATCGAAACGCTGGACGCTCTGATTGGCGAGGAATTGAGCCCTGAAGAGATGGCGGATCTGGACGAGCTGGGGATGCCTGTAGGCATCGATGCAGCCAGCGTAGAACTCGATGATCTGCTGTCCGATGAAAGCGGCATGAGCCTG
>WGCR01000286.1 GCA_015493675.1 Anaerolineae bacterium | reverse complement strand
GCATAATACTTCCGTCTCCAAATCGCTGGCGTCAGGTTAGCCGCCGGGCGTAAAATCAATATAATCGAGATAGTCTTTTTCTTCCAGCTTGCCGATCAGTTCGTTCAGCGATTTACGGCCAAAATTCCGAATGGCCAGCATGGCGTCTTCACCATCCTGCAGGCGGGTCAACACTTCACCCACGGTGGTGATATTGGAGCGCTTCAAGCTGTTGAACGCCCGCATACTCAAATCCAAATCCTCGATGGGGATTTCGGAAATGTTGGACGGGATGGAGGAAGTCTCCTCCTCCAGTGCTTCGGTGCTTAGATCAAGGCCGCCAATCAGCGAGAACAGGTTCACCAGAATGCGGACGGATTCGATCATGGCATCCTCCGGAGTGATGGAGCCATCGGTCCATATCTCCAGCATCAACTGATCGAAATCGGTGTGGCCGCCCACTCGGGTTTTTCCCACCACATAGTTCACCCGGCGGATAGGGCTGAAAATGGCATCGATGGGGATTTCACCGATAGGCAGTTTGGGACGATTTTCGTCCTCGGCAGGCAGATAACCCTTACCCACCTGTACGGTGAATTCCATGTCGATCTCGGCGTCGGGCGAGTCCAGCGTCAATAATTCCAGCTCGGGGTTGATAATCTCGATCTCGGGCGGCACGGTCAGATCGGCAGCGGTAATGGCGCCCGGGCCTTTTTTGTTGACGAAGATACGCACGGGCTCAGTGCGGTCTGTGCGCAGACGCAGTTGCTTGAGGCGCAGAATCAGTTGCGTGGTGTCTTCCCGAGCGCCTTCGATGACCGAAAATTCATGGTAGACGCCGGCAATGCGCACGGAGGTCACGGCTGCGCCCGGCAATGCGGACAGCAGGACGCGACGCAGCGCATTGCCCAGGGTGATACCGAAACCACTCTCCAGCGGACCGATCTCGAAGCGGGCGTATTTCTCTGTGCTAACAGTCTTTTCGACTTTTGGCAGAACTGTTTGTAATTCCTGGGTAATCACGAGGGTCCTCCGTGAGGGAGTTTCACCCCATAACGGGATGAAAAACGAGCAAAATGTGTTGCCTGAATGCTGAGCAAACGCCAGTGTCAGGCTGCATCAGAATACAGCGCGACAGACAGCGTTAAGCCGCAGGCTTAGCGGCTGTAGAACTCAACGATCAACTGCTCGTTAATGGTGATGTCAATATCCTCACGTTCAGGCAAGGCGACAACCGAAGCGGTCATTTCGTCGGAGTTGACAGAGAGCCACTTGGGAGGGCTTTGTCTCTTGCCGAAGTCTTCCGCCAACGCTTTGAAATAGCGATCCTTGCGGCTGCGCTCACTGACGGTGATCACATCGCCGGGACGCACAGAGTAGGAAGCGATATCCACCTTGTGACCATTGACCATGATGTGACCGTGGGTGACAAGCTGACGCGCCTGGGCGCGCGAGGTGGCGAGTCCCATGCGGAAGACCACATTGTCCAGTCGACGCTCCAGCAATTGCAGCAGAGCCGTACCGGTCATGCCTTTGGCCTTGACGGCCTGGCGGAAGTAACGACGGAATTGACGCTCGTACACGCCGTAAATGCGACGCACTTTCTGTTTTTCTCTCAACTGCCGGCCATAGTCAGAAACCTTGCGACGAAAACGTCGGGTGGGGCCATGCTGACCGGGCGGGTAATTCTTTTTTTCGAGAGGGCACTTGGTCGAAAAACAACGGTCTCCCTTCAGGAAGAGCTTTGTGCCTTCTCGGCGGCACAGTTTGCAAACTGCATCAGTATAACGGGCCATTAACTACTATTTCCTCCAACTAAGCAACGCGTGATGTTGGCAAATGGGTGTAAACGAGGGGTTAGACGCGGCGTTTCTTGGGCGGGCGGCAGCCATTGTGGGGCAACGGCGTCACATCGGTAATCTCAACAATGGTGAAGCCCTCGCCAATCAGGGTGCGGATAGAGGCTTCGCGTCCCGGGCCGGGGCCCTTGACAAAGACTTGCAGTTCGCGGACGCCGAAATCGCGGGCCTGGCGGGCGACATTACGCCCAGCCAACTGGGCGGCGTAGGGCGTGCTCTTGCGCGAACCTTTGAAACCGGAGCTGCCGGCGCTGGCCCAGCAGATCACATTGCCTTCCATATCCGTGAAGGTAATGATGGTGTTATTATAGGTGGCCTGGATATGCACCTGCGCCCGCGGCACATTGCGACGGACTTTTTTCTTCGTGCTAGAGCGACGGCGTGGATTTCTAGCCATAAGTTCTTACTCCAAACTTCTTGGGAAATGACGAATGAACGTGGTGACAGATTTGAGCAGCGATGCAACTCAGCCCGTGAATCATCAGAAAAGCCAATTCACGCTCGGGCGGCTGCAAATGACGCGCTATTTACGAGCGCGTTTACGACCCGGAACAGTCTTGCGCGGGCCACGCTTGGTGCGGGCATTGGTGCGGGTGCGCTGGCCGCGCACGGGCAAATTCATGCGATGACGGCGGCCGCGATAGCTGCCGATCTCGATGAGACGCTTGATATTCATCTGAACTTCACGCCGCAGATCACCCTCGACGATGTAATTGCGATCAATCACATCACGAAGTTTTGCGACCTCTTCCGACGTCAATTCATTAACGCGTTTGTTTTCAATACCGGTTTTGGCCAGAATTTCCTTTGCAGTAGGACGGCCAATGCCATAAATATACGTGAGGGCGATCTCCACCCGCTTGTCACGGGGAATATCAACGCCAGCAATACGAGCCATACTTCCTCCGGTGTTTCAGTAAAAGCAGTAATCAGTAAACAGTAATCAGTGAATGGATGAGTCAGTGGTCAGCTTCGACGGCGCATCAATCAGCAACTGATTACTGATTACTGACCACTGATTACTTGAAAGAATCAGCCTTGGCGCTGCTTGTGTTTGGGATTCGAACAAATCACGCGCACAACGCCACGCCGGCGAATAATTTTGCAATTGTCACACATCTTTTTTACAGAAGGTCGGACTTTCATTTTGGTGTATCTCCTGCGAGACAAGAGGCGGTGGCCGCCTAAAGAATCGTCATTATCATGGGGTCGTCAGGGGTGACGGCCAGGGTATGTTCGAAATGAGCGCTCAAAGAGCCATCCTGGGTTCGCACGGTCCAGCCGTCAGCATCCACTTTGGTCAACCAATGGCCTGCAGCCACCATGGGTTCCAGGGCGAAAACCATGCCCGGTCTCAGACGGATGCCCGTGCCCGGCTGGCCGTAGTTCAGAATCTGGGGCGGTTCATGCATCTGGCGACCGACGCCATGACCGGAATACTCGCGAATAATGGCAAATCCGCGGGATTCAGCAGCATACGCCTGCACGGCGGACGAGATGTCGCCCAGCCGATTGCCGGACCGGGCCTGCTCGATGCCGGCCCACAGTGCGCCTTCGGTGGCATCCAGCAACGCCTGAGCTTCCGAGGAAATAGCGCCCACCGCGTAGGTCCAGGCGGAATCGCCCACCCAACCTTTGAAGGTGGCTCCGACATCGATGCTGATGATGTCACCCTCCTTTAGCAGACGTTCAGGGCTGGGAATGCCGTGAACAATCTCATCATTTATCGAGGTGCAAATGCTGGCCGGAAAGCCATGATATCCCAAAAAGGTGGGAATGGCGTCATGACTGCGGATGACATCCTCGGCGATAGCGTCGAGCTCGGCCGTGGACATGCCGGGACGGACAGCGCGCTGCATAGCCTCATGAACTCTGGCCACAATTCTACCGGCTTCCCGCATGGCGGCCAGTTCCCTGGCTCCGCGCAGAACGATTCCGGCAGGCGTTTTGCTCTGCCCGACCAAAGGCTTAATCATACAACAGAAAGGCTTCTATCGCCAAAAATCAGCGTGAAAGTTATCATCGAAATTACTTGATGAAACCTTCGTAATGGCGCATCAACAATTGAGCTTCCAATTGCTTCATGGTGTCGAGGACAACGCCGACGACGATGAGCAAGCCGGAACTGGTAATGAGCAACGCCGAGCTGCTAAGGCTGGGCTGACGCAACACCAGGCTTACGAGCCAGGGCAAGATCGCCACAAAGCCCAAGAACAGGGCGCCCATCAGGGTGATGCGATTGACGACTTTGTTGAGATACTCTTCGGTGCGTCGCCCCGGACGAATGCCGGGAATGTAGCCCCCCTGCTTTTGCAGACTTTCGGGAATGTTCTGCTGCTGGAAGACAACGCTGGTGTAGAAGAAGGTAAAGGCGACGACCAGGATGAAGTAAGCAATCCAGTAGAACGTGCTGCCGATGCTGAAATTGGCGGCCATAAAATCACTCATGGCCTTCAGCCAGGGGATGGATGAATTGGTGAATGCACTGGCGATGGTGCTGGGGAAAATAAGCAACGTGCTGGCGAAAATCAAGGGAATCATGCCGGCGCTGTTGACCCGAATGGGCACATAGCTGCTCTGTCCGCCCACCATCATCAGGCGATTGCCTTTCATGGTGCGCACCCGCTTGCCATAGCGCACGGGAATGCGGCGTTGACCTTCCTGCACATACACGATGAGTCCCACCGTAGCGATGGTGACCAGGGTGAAGATGATAGCCAGGAAAACGCCGTTGGTGCTGGCCAGCAGGCCGCTGACACGCGGCCACATGCCCGCCACGATGCCGCCGAAGATAATCAGCGATACGCCGTTGCCAATGCCGTCCTCGGTAATGATATTACCCAGCCACAGGGCAATGAAACTGCCTGTAAGCAATGAGGCCAACACGCTGATAGTCAGGAGCGGATCGACGCTGAATCCAAAATGAGGAAGCAAAGGCGTGCCAAAGCTGCCGCCAGACATCAACGCAGCGGTGCCGAAGCCCTGCAACAGGGCCAGAGGAATGGTCAGATAAGTGGTGATCTGATTGATCTTTTGCCGACCGGCATCGCCATCCTTGGATATCTCCTCAAGTTTGGGGATGATGGGCACCAACAACTGCATGATAATCGAGGCAGTGATGTAGGGATAAACGCCCATCGCCATGATGGAGAAGCGAGAAAGGGCGCCACCGCTGAGCATGTCGAACAGGTTAGCCAGGTCATTATGCAGAATCTGGCCCATCGCCGCCCGATCCACACCTGGCACAGGAATCTGCGCCAGCACCCGGTAGAGCAACAAAATGCCCAGGGTGAAGAGGATCTTCTTACGAAGCTCGGGAAGAATAAGTGCGCTTTTCAAAGCTGTGAGCATAAAGCAAGCCTCCGTCCGTCAGCAGGCAACGCCCGCCGACGACGTATGTGACCTAGGACAGGGGGAGGATTTCGACGGTTCCGCCGGCGGCCTCGATCTTGCTGCGGGCGCTTTTGGAAAACCGGTGAGCCTTCACAGTCAGAGCAATGGTCATGTCACCATCGCCCAGGATAACAACAGGGCCGCCATTCTTGCGGATGTAGCCGCCCTCAATCAACACCTCGGGGGTGATTTCATCACCGGCCTCGAAGTCCTGGGCCAGCAGGCCTACATTCAGCGGTTGATAGTCAACGCGGTTGATGTTGGTGAAGCCGCGCAGGGTGGGCAACCGCCGGAACAGGGGCAACTGCCCGCCTTCGAAATAGGGGCCTTTGCCGCCGCCAGAGCGGCTATTCTGGCCGTTCATGCCCCGGCCGGCAGTTTTGCCCCGACCGGCGGAGATGCCGCGGCCGGCGCGGGTGCGCTTCTTGCGGGAGCCGGAAGCTGGTTTCAAGTCATGCAAATTCATGCGTCTTTCTCCTCCACCGTAACGAGATGCCGAACTTTGTTCAACATGCCACGGACAACAGGGGTGTCATCTTGTTCAACTACATCGCCCAGGTGATGAAAACCTAATGCGCGAATAGTGCCGCGATGTTTCTGGCTGTAGCCGATCACGCTTTTCTTGTAGGTAATAACCAGTTTCTTGTTCTCACTCATCTACTATCTCTCCAGATGATCCTGAATCCAATGAGGCTGCACTTTGGCCACGGGCAGGCCGCGGCGTTTGGCCACCAGCTCGGGCGATTGCAGCTCGGCCAGGGCCCGATAAGTGGCCTTGACGACGTTCAGCACGTTGTTGCTGCCCAGAGATTTGGTCAGGATATCGCTGATGCCGGCGGTCTCCAGCACGGCGCGTACGCCGCTGCCAGCGATAACGCCGGTGCCGGGCGAGGCGGGCCGCAGCATGACGCGGGCCGCATTGAATTTAGAGGTAATCTCATGGGGGATGGTTGTGCCCACCATGGGAACGGTGATCAGGTTCTTTCGAGCTTGCTCCGAGCCCTTGCGAATGGCTTCGGGCACTTCACGGGCCTTACCGACGCCAACGCCAACCCGGCCCTTGCCATCGCCAACAACGACGACGGCGCGGAAACCGAAGCGACGACCGCCCTTGACCACCTTGGCGGTTCGGGTAAGATCAACCACGCGCTCTTCGAATTCGTCCTGCACTTCTTGTTTTCGACTTCTTCTATCGTTTCTGGGCGCCATAATTCCTTCCTTGATATTGGCAATCGGGGGCTAGAACTTTAGTCCAGCTTCGCGGGCTGCTTCGGCCAGGGCTTTAACGCGGCCATGGTAGGGGAAGCCGCCCCGATCAAAAACAACGGTTTCAATACCGGCGGCGGTTGCGCGCTCGCCGATGAGTTTGCCAACTGCTTTGGCGACATCAGTCCTGGTTTTGCCCTGCACTTCCAGGCCAGGCTCCACAGAGGAGGCGGCCACCAGAGTGCGTCCGGTGGGTTCAGCCTCGTCATCAATGACCTGCACGTAAATATGCTTCAAGCTGCGATACACCGCCAGGCGGGGAACCTGAGCGGAGCCGGAAATGCGTCTGCGCACGCGTCGATGACGACGGATGCGGGCTACACGACGGGGATGGGTACTCATATCAACATTCCTCTTTATCTTCAGGCTTTGAGATTAGCGCTTGCCAGCCTTGCCGGCTTTCCTGCGGATGTATTCGCCACGATAGCTGATGCCTTTGCCTTTGTAAGGCTCGGGAGGGCGCAATGCACGGATTTCGGCGGCGACTTCGCCCACCAATTCCTTATCGATACCTTTGACATGAAAGGCGCGACCGCCTTTCTCGACCTCAAAGGTGATGCCTTCGGGCGGCTCGATAACGACAGGGTGTGAAAAGCCAAGGTTCAGGTCCAGAGCATTGCCTTTCATCACAGCGCGATAACCAACACCGGTCATTTCCAATTCTTTGACATAGCCCTGACTGACGCCGGTGACCATATTAGCCAACAGCGCTCGGGTCAGACCATGCAGGGCGCGATGATGGCGCTGATCGGTGGGACGAGAAATCACCACCTGGCCATCTTTCAATTCAATAGTCATGTCAGGAGAAAAGGTGCGAGTCAACTCACCCTTGGGGCCCTTGACAGTGATTTTATTATTCTTACCGATTTCGATGTTTACTTTTTCGGGAATAACAATCGGTTTTCGTCCAATACGGGACATGAACTTCCTCCTACCCGCTTGTGCGGGAAATCAATAACGCAGAGACAGGATCAAAGTCGGCGGGTTGGCCACCGCGCGCCTGTCGGCTGCCACTTACCAAACGTAGCAGATTACTTCGCCACCCACGCCCGCGTTTCGGGCGTCGCGTCCGGGCATCATGCCGCGCGAGGTGGAGACGATAGCCAGGCCAAGACCGGCGCGCACCCAGGGGATGTCGTTGCGGCCAAAGTAGATGCGGCGACCAGGCTTGCTCACACGCTCAATGCCGGCGATCACCGGCCTGCGGTTCTCATCATATTTCAGATGCAGACGCAGCGTGGGTTGGGGCTTGTCGGTATCCTGCAGGTCATAGCCGCGGATAAAGCCCTCTTCTTTCAAAATACGAGCGATCTCCACTTTCATCTTGGAGCTGGGCATGGAAACAGCCTTGTGCTGGGCCATGCTCGCGTTGCGGATACGGGTCAGCATGTCCGCAATGGGATCGGTCATCATAGGAATTCTACTCCTCTTTACTGAAGACGAAAGATCAATGAATTAGAGATTGGATGCCAGAATCATGACATAAGGTCACTCTAATCATTCATCATCAGTCTTGAATCATTACTCTTACCAACTGGACTTCACCACGCCGGGCAGATTCCCGCGCAGCGCTTCATGCCGGAAGCAAATGCGACACATGTCGAACCGTCGCATATAGCCCCGGGGCCGACCGCAGATTCTGCAACGATTGCGGACCTGCACCTTGTATTTGCGGCGTTGTTCGCGGTATGTCATGCACTTCTTAGCCATGCAATTACTCCTATTTACGCTTGAAAGGCATGCCGAGCAGACGTAACAACTCTCGGCCTTCTTCATCGGTTTTCGCCGTGGTGACGATGGTGACGCCCATCCCACGGAGTTTGTCAATGCTGTCGTAATCAACTTCCGGGAATGCCAACTGCTCCTGCAGGCCCAGGCTATAATTGCCATGGCCGTCGAAGGCGTCAGGAGAGACGCCCTGGAAGTCGCGTTGGCGAGGCATCGCCACATTAATCAGACGATCCAGAAAATCCCACATGCGGCGGCCTCGCAACGAGACGCTGACGCCGATGGGATTGCCCTCGCGCAGTTTGTAGGTGGCAATGGCCTTGCGGGCTCGACGCACCACCGGCTTCTGACCGGTAATCGTGGTCAGATCATTGGTGGCGTACTCGATAGCCTTGGCGTTTTGCAGGGCTTCGCCCAAGCCAATGTTGACCGAGATGCGCACCAGGCGCGGCGCCTGCATCACATTTTTGTATTCGAAGCGCTCCATCATGGCGGGAACGACTTCTTTTTCATAGCGTTCTTTCATCCGGGGAACCATATAACTTCTCCTGAATCCGAACAGCGTCTAAACGCCACCGGAATTATGAGCCAATAACCTCGTCGTATTTGGCGCTGTAGCGCACCTTTTCGTCACCCTCTTCGCGAATCTGCACGCGGGTGGGCCGACCAGCGGTGGGGGCCACCAACATCACATTGGAGATATGAATGGGGCCTTCGCGCTCGATGATGCCAACCTGGGTGCGCACATCGCCGGTGCGACGCTGGTGCTTTTTGATCATGTTGACGCCGCCGACGATGACATACACCCGATTGGGGTCGTAGTTGCCAAATTTGTCTTTTTTGCGGATGATGGACTTGATCTCGCCGCGTTCGCCTTTGTTGTTGCCGGCAATCACTTCGACCTGGTCACCCTTTTTGATTTTGAGTTTGGGCTGTTTTTTCGACTTCTTCATCTT
>WGCR01000285.1 GCA_015493675.1 Anaerolineae bacterium | reverse complement strand
GCAAACGCCCGCTCACGCCCCGGCAACTGGCCTACGCCCGTTTCGACACCCACTATCTGCTGCCCTTGCGGGATCAGATCGAACGCGAATTGCGGGCCGCTGGCCGCTGGCAAGAGGCGCAGGAAGTCTTCGATGATCTACGCAAGATCCGCTGGCGGGAAAAAGAGCCTCCCACGTTTTGGCGGCTCAATGGCGTCCGCGATCTGGAGCCGCACCAGCAGGCCGTTCTCAAGGCGCTGTTCGAATGGCGCGAGCAGCGGGCCAGCAAGCGAGATCTGCCGCCCTATCGCATCATGCGCAATGAGACGCTGATTGAACTGGCCCGGCGTCTGCCCGCCAACGAAAGCGAACTCATGCGCGTGCCGGGCGTTCCCCGCCGTTTTCCGCCGCATCTGGCCCGCAAACTGGCGAGCATCATCCGCCGGGCGCAAAAGAGCGAGGCTCCCGCTCCGCCCGTCCGCAATCACATAGGCCAACGCCCTGATGAGAAAGCGATGGCTCGCTACGAGGCGTTGCGGCAGTGGCGCACTCGCAAGGCTGCGGAACGCGGCGTCGAGCCCGACGTGGTGATGACCAACAGCACGTTGATGGCCCTGGCCAAGGCTAATCCGGCGGATTCCGAGACGTTGGCGGCCGCAGGGCTGCTGGGGGCATGGAAGATGAGCGCTTACGGCGAAGAGATCATCGCCGCCATGAGGCGAGTCAATGGAGGGTCAGGGGCAGATAAAGCCAGCGGGGATCGAGGATAAAGGCCCGGCCCGCCACATTGTCCGCGGGCGTGAAATCGATCTCAGGCTTGCCCGCCACGGCTCTCACCACCTTCACGCCCTCCTGCGGCATGGTGATGCTGAAAGCGTGGCTAAATGTGGCGTTGGGAGCCAGCACAGGCAGTGTAATGATGTCTTCATCGCCCGCGTCGATGCTGAGACGCAGCCGGGCGGTGGCGGTGTAGGGGCTGCGGTTCTGCACAGTCAGCGTTAGCGGGATGGTCGCGCCCGGTGCGGGCGGGCCGGGCGGTGAGGAAAGCGTCAGGGAAAGTTCGCTGGGGGTGGAGCCCAAAATGAAGCGATCCAGATAAACCCGGTAAAGATGCCAGCCGTCCGCGGACTC
The DNA here is from genome assembly GCA_015493675.1 of Anaerolineae bacterium. Taxonomy (GTDB): domain Bacteria; phylum Chloroflexota; class Anaerolineae; order J102; family J102; genus M2005. The sequence continues at coordinate 3,412 of WGCR01000285.1, read as the reverse complement.
GAAACTGATGCACAGCCGCCCTTTTTGCTCCCGGAACGGCATCAGATCAGCCCAGACATAATGCCAGTTGAAATTGCCCCATCCGCCTGGCTCGCCGTCGAGAAATGTCTTTCGCAAAGGGTGCATGAGCCCCGCTTCATCCTGCCAATACAGTTCGAGGGGGCGATTGGCCGGATAACCGGAATACCAGTAATGGAAACCCACGGTGGGTTGGTTCAGATCAATGGGCGTAAAAAATTGACGATGGCAAAAGAGAGCGGGCGTCCGCTTTCCCTTTAATGTCTGAAATTCGATGCTGCCGTTATAGCCCTGATCGCTGCGGAGAATCTTGTCTTCCTTGTTTTCGGTCAACCATTGTCGCGGGTCTTCCATGATCGTTGCGCTCATCATGTTGTCGGGCGGGGGCACGGTGATGGTGATGGGCGTGTGATAGCGGAAAAGAGGCAGTTCCTCCCACACGCCGTACTCCGGCTCCCGCACCGTCGCCCTGAGATTTTCGCGCGGGCCCAGACGGGCGATGAATTCGTTTTTTTCGGGTGACAACTTTGTCCACCAGGGCTCGGGCAGGATGTGCGGGTCCACGGGCGGAAGCAGCCGCTGACGATGATCCTGAATGCGGCCATGCAGATCATAGGTGTAGAGCTTGACCGGCGTCGAGAGCACCCAATCGGAGGTGTTGCCAAAGCGATCGACGCCCCTCAGTCGAAGCTCGATGGTCTTGCCGGGATGCCGGGGGTAGGGAGCAGAATTGCCAGAGATGTGGTAAGGCTGCCAGTCGCCGCCATCCAGGCGATATTGCACCTCGAAATGGAAGCTTGTGGTTTCATCCGGGCGCTCGCGGCCATGCACGGTGAACGACTCCTCGGTGGTCGCCCATTCGGGCATGGGATCAAACCAGACTTCCGGCGGTTGATCATCATAACGATAGCGGAACACCAGTTGCGGCGCCAGTTTGGGATCACTCTCCTTGCTGTGAGAGATTTTGTAAAACGCATTGACAAGCTCATCGCTGCGGATGGAAAAGCCGATGTAAGGCCAGGTGACATGCCGGTTCATGATCTCTGTGACGTCAAATTCATACCAATAACCCGCCTCACCCAACTTGCCTTTGGCCGGAGCGCCCGAACCCCACCAGGCGCGGTTGCTCCAATTGGCGATTTCTTCGTTGATAGGCTCTTGGCCCGTATAGTAAATGGAGACAGGCATCTCCTTATCCGCGCCGCCGCCCACGCCGAAGAAAAGCGACGCCTCCTCGATGTTCAGGATATTATCGGGCGGCGTCCACTGATATCCCACCAGGGTGCGCAACTCCGTTACCAGGTCGTTATATTGCCCCACCAGCAACGATTCATCCATTCCATAGACATGCTCCTGAATCTCTCTGGGCCCGTTGGCGATGAATGTGTCATCGACCGGGGACAATTGGATGGTCTCGGTGTCGCCGTTCCCCTCCGATGATTGCAAAAGCGCCCCTTCTGGCAGCGGGGGCAGCGGCGCGGGCTTGCTCAGCGGCGGCAAAGGCGCGGCAGCGGCATTTGTCGAAAACAGAGTCAATGTGAACAGGCATAAGATGAAAATCCCGGCATATCGCAACATCGATCACCTCGGAAATTGGTTTGCAGAGGAACAAAATTCATGCTAGGATGCAATCGGATATGCAGTGATTATAGCATCAGGTGAGGCATCCTGAAAAACAACGAAAACCCAACACCATCCTGGAAAAAAGTGATGAACAGACAAAATCGCGCTTTATCTCAAAGAAGCCTGCGGGGCATTCTCATCATGGGCGCTTTGACGACTCTCGTCATGCTGCTGATGGTCTTGTGGCGCGGGCCTGCGGCTCAGGCGGCGACGCCTGCACCGACGCCCACCTTCATCCCGCCGCATCGGGCGCTATTGCAGGAGCGGGGCGGCCTCGAAGGCGTTTCTGCTACGCAGAAGCCAACAGCTCCGGCGCCGCTGGAAGAGATGGCTTACGCTTTTGGCGGGGGCGTCACCAGCGCCCGGTTGCAGGAAGACCGTCTGTATCTCTACCAGAAAGGCAGGATTCAGGTTTACGATGTGACAGATTCCGCCCACCCCCAGCGCCTGAACGAGCTGATTCTCAGCCCTGACGGCGGCGAAGCGTTCAAAGCCCACATTTTTCTGGCGGGAGATTATCTTTATTTGTGGCGGAGCAACGGCAGCGGTTTTAATCAACAGGATGTGATCGATGTCAAATCAGATCCGCCTCGCGTTGTCACTGTGCAGGAACCCCTTGGCGGCGAGGTCATTTGTAACGCCGGGACGATTTTCTATTTTCTGAATCGCTCGGGCCATCTCGAAATTTGGGATTGGACAGATCCCGTGGCGCCGCAATTGCTCAGCAAGAAAGATCGGCTCTGGGGAGGTTATTACGTCAAAGATGCCGTGGTGCAGAGGGGCTACCTGTATGTGACCAGCGATAACGGTTTTTTCATTATCGACGTTTCAGACGCCGAACATCCCCGACAAATTGGAACGCTGGACTACGATATCACAGACAATGGCGGCCTGGCAGTGCAGGGCGATTGGGCTTATTTGCACAGCCGATATGGCAGTTTGCATGTCATCGATGTCAGTGATCGCGCCCATCCGCAGGAAGTCAAGATCGTCAGCACTTCGGGATGGGCTTCTTCCCTCAAAACTGTGGCTGTGGAGGATCGCCTTTATCAATTCAGAAGCGAGCGGAGCAAAACCGAGTTGTCTGTCTTCGATATCTCCGCCCCCGCTGACATACACCTGCTGAAAAAAATCATGCTCGACGCCATCCCCAACTATGACTCCATCCAGCTTTCGCCCGAGCATATCCTGTATCGCGGCAGGGGCAAGGGCTGGACCGTTCAGGACCTGCGGTCGCTGAACGCGGTGGAAACGTTGTGGGATATCCAGTTTCCATCCTCGCCGACGCTGCTGGCCCGCGGCGGGCCGAGCCTGATCTTCACAGCGGAATCACGAATGACGGCATTGATCGATGTCAGCGAGCCGCTGCATCCCCGACCTCTGTGGTGGGCCGATCTGCCGCCATCTGTTCCGACTGACATCGTTGTGGACGGTGACTATTTCTATGTCTCGTCACCCGGCTATTCCGACCAACAGGGACAACATGATCCCATCATCAGCGTTTATCATCGCCCGGACACGCTGCATCCTCAATTGCTGCGGCGGCTCTGGGGACAGTTCAACGCCGAGGCGGGCATCGACGCCCGAGGCAACCTGCTCATCGGCGTCAGTCAGGATCAAATGCGCTTGCGGATTTTGGATGTCACCCGTTTCCAGAACGCGTTTCTCTATGATGGGCCGGTGGCTGGCAATTCGCTGGGGGTGGTGGCCCGCCAGGGCGATCTGCTGTTTTTGCGAGGCCAGGATGCGCAGCAACAATGGCGGCTTTATC
>WGCR01000284.1 GCA_015493675.1 Anaerolineae bacterium | reverse complement strand
CCCTTTTGCACCTTTGCGCCTTGGCGGCTTTGCGTGAGATGTTTTCTTGTACAGCTTGCCAAGACTTCATTGATAAGGATCCAATCTTCCATGACCCAACTTACACTCATCCTCGGCGGCGCGCGCAGCGGCAAATCCACCTATGCCGAAGAAATGGCCAGGGAACTGGGCGGTGATGACGTGCTCTACGTCGCCACGGCCCAGGCGCTGGATGCGGAAATGAGCGACCGCATCGCCAAACATCGGGCGCAGCGCCCGGCCGCGTGGCGCACCCTGGAGGCACCTCTGCATCCGGGCGGGGAGATCCTGGCCCAACGCCCGCCCGAACCGATCATCCTCCTCGACTGCCTGACCATGCTGGTCTCCAACATTCTGCTGGCCCGCGAGGCCGAGGGCGAGGTTGACGCCGAAGCTGCGGTGCAGGCCGAGGTGCGCCAGCTCATCGAAGCGGCCCGGCGACTCGACGCCCATCTCATCATCGTCTCCAACGAGGTGGGCCTGGGCCTGGTGCCCGACAACGCCCTGGGCCGGGCCTATCGCGATCTGCTGGGGCGGGCCAATCAGACCCTGGCCCGGGTCGCGGACGAGGTGATCTTCATGGTCGCGGGCCTGCCCATGGTCATCAAATCGGGCTGAACGAACACAGCGGGGAACCAGCGGAAGTAAAGCATTCCGAACAAGCCAAAACCAAAAATCTGATCTCACGCAAAGTCGCCAAGGCGCCAAGCTTTTCTTTGCCTCTTTTTTCCTTTGCGGCTCTGCGCCTTTGCGTGAGATATCTTTTTAGCTAAGTAGGCATAGGAAAAAGTGTTTCCTCAGCAAATCCGTAAATACTGCCCGATGAGCGCGGCCTTGTCGTAACGCCCCATGCTGCGGTAAGCCTCCTCCTCGAAATCCAGCGAGAGGGTGGGTACGCGCATCTCCGCCACCTGGATGTAAAGCCGCAGCGCCCGCAGATTGGGCGGATCGTCCCAGCCGTCATCCTCATCCCGATGATGCATATCGCCCATCACCTCCATCTTGAGGCCCTCGATCTCGAAGACGGCGAACCAGGAGCGGGTATGCTCTGACTCCCGAAAGTAGGGCGGCGTCACCATTTCATCGGCGAAAAGGTGGGCGAAAGCTTCCACGCCCGCCCGGTCGGTCTGGATGTCGATGTCGTGGGGCGTGAGGGGGATGCCCTTGATGGCCAGGCCCAGGCTGCCTGTCAGCACCCACACGATGTCACTATCTTCCAGCCGATCGTAGATTTTGCGCAGGGCGTGCAGGAATTCGGGGGGAATCAGGGATGCGCTCATACGACCTCCAGCGCCTGAGCGAGATCAGCGATCAGATCCTGGGTATCCTCGACCCCCAGGGCCAGGCGGATGAGTTCATCGCTGATGCCCAGAGCCCGGCGCTGTGCGGGCGGCGTATCGTAGTAGGACATGATCGCGGGCTGGATGACCAGGGTGTCCACGCCGCCCAGCGATGGGGCAATGTGGGCCAGGCGCAGAGCGTCTACAAAACGGGAGGCCGCAGGCCCGTCACCCGCTATCTCGAAGCTGACCACGCCGCCAAAGCCCGACATCTGCCCGCGGGCCACCGCATGGTCGGGATGCGATTCCAGGCCCGGGTACCACACCCGGCGGATTTTGGGATGATTTTCCAGAAAACGGGCCACGGCCATCCCCGACGCGTTCTGTCGGGCCACCCGCAGGCCCAAAGTTTGCAACCCGCGGTTGATCTGGTAGGCGGTGGAGGGATCGATGACCGCGCCGAACAGGGCGTGGCTCTCTCGCAGCCGCTGGATGAGCCCGGCGCCGCCGACGATGGTTCCGGCCAGCAGGTCGTTGTGCCCGGCCAGATATTTGGTGACGCTGTGGATGACCAGATCGATGCCCAGAGACAGGGGCTGCTGGTTCAGGGGCGTGGCGAAGGTGCTATCGATGAGGGTGATGACGCCCCGGGGGCGGGCGATGGCCGCCAGGCCCGCCAGATCCACGCAGCGAAGGAAGGGGTTGGTGGGCGTCTCCGCCAGGATGAGGCGGGTGTTGGGGCGAATGGCCCGCTCGATGGCGTCCAGATCGCCCGAAGGGACGGTGGTGGCCTCGACGCCGTAGCGTTTGAGAAAATCGTTGACGAACACCCGGGTGCGATGATAAGTGTCATCCCCCATGATGAGATGGTCGCCAGCCTGCAGCAGCAAAAGCAGCGGGATGGTGATCGCGGCCATGCCCGAGCTCAAGAGCAGCGCATCCTCCCCTTTCTCCAGCGCGGCCAGCCGCTCCTCCACCGCCCGTACCGTGGGATTGCCATAACGCCCGTACTCCTGCCGGGCCAGGGCGTCGCCCTCCGACTTGTGGGCGATGAGATCATCGGTGTCGCGGAAGGTGTAAGCCGCGGACTGGATGATGGGCGGCGTCAGGCTGTGATAGCCGTTGTCCTCCCGCACGCCCGCGTGCAGCACGCGGGTGCTGGGGCCGGGCGCGGGATCGGGGGCGCCGGGGTTGCGGCCCTTGCCGTTGACGCGGGTGGCGGGGGAGATGTTTGTCGTTGTCAGGGATCGCATTGCTGCCTCCGAAAGGGAAAATCGATGATTGATGATCAATGATTAAAGTCCGGGCGAAGATCCGCTTAACCCTTTAGTCCTTATCAATGGAATCCTGGCCAACTGGGCAAGAAAATGCCTCACGCAAAGACGCAGAGCCGCAAAGAAAAAAGAAGCAAAGAAAAACTTAGCGCCTTGGCGACTTTGCGTGAGATCAGCTTTTTGATTTCGGCTTGTCCGGGTTAGTCTTTACTCATTGATCATTCACCTAATCCAGAAAGGCAGCGCTCGGTGGTCAATAAAAAACAGACCTCCGGGCGAGAGGTCTGTCAAAATATGCTGCGATCTGACACTCCTCTCATCGTCCAGAATGTTACTCTGTCCGGCATTGGCACCTGGGACGCTATCGTCCTGGTTGCCGAGGCTTCATCGGGCCGGTCCCTCCGCCTCTCTGGATAAGAAGAATTGTAGTTGTATTCGATTTGGCCGCCCGTCAAAGGACGGATGTTTCAAAGTTGCGGCATTCTAGCACAACTTTGGTAGATGAGCAAATGCCCGAATTTCGACGTCACATCTGCAAGCCGCCCACGCACATCTCATACAGGGGAATCAGGGCCAGAAGGATGGGCAGGAGCCGCTCCGCGGCTGTCTCGCCCCAGCGGATGGCTTGCTCGGGCGTCGTTTCGGTGTAAAGCGCCAGCGCTACCGGCGCATCCCCCGGCAGTTCGGAGATGCGGAAGGGGATGTCGTTGAGGATGGAGGCGCTGGGCAGGGTGCAGGCTTCCATCCAGGTCAGCGTCTCCTTCTCGAAACGCCAGCAGCCCCCCAGCGCGCCGCCCAGGCTGGTGGACATATCGGTGAGGGTGAGGGGATAGACGCTGAGGAGATGCACCAGGGTGGTCAGCGCTGCTGGATCGTAGTTGAGCCGGAAGCGGAAGCGATCCCAGTGTTCGCCGCCCGCGGGGATCATCAGGCCCCACTGCAATGTGGTTGGATGCGCGGCCACGAAAAGATGCGCCTGCGGCCGCCGCGGGGGAAATTGATATTGGGCGCGGCGGGCGATGTGGATGCTATTGGAGCCGGGAACGCCCCAGGTTTCGTAATGACGCCCGAACACCTTGCGCAGCCCCCGGCGCAGCTCGCCCCCCAACGCCCGACGGTGCCGCCAGTGCGTGCCGCGCACAGCCGTATTGAAATCTCTTTCGCGAAAACCGATAAAGGAGGCCATCTTTTTCTCCCGGAAGTTGGAAGGGACGCTGATTGCACAAGTTTAGCACAGCTTGGAACGCCGAGCAACGGGCGTTTTTGCAACGATTTTCCATAACGATTAAGATTGGCTATACTGAAAAAACCTTCACCACGGAGGCACAGAGTGCACGGAGGAAGAAAAAGGCGAGGTTTGGAGATGAATTTCTCTGTGAACTGCTACTATTTTCTCCGCGTCCTCCGTGTCTCTGTGGTGAAATAACCTTTTTTCAGTGAAGCCAAGATTATCGAAATGACAACCTTTTTTCCACTCCCCCGACAAAAACAGCCATGAGACATCACCG
>WGCR01000283.1 GCA_015493675.1 Anaerolineae bacterium | reverse complement strand
GTACATTTTCTCCACGGCCTTTGCACCCACCTCCCGGAGGTCGAGCCATAGAGCCCTACAAGCTGGAGGGCGGCCTACGCGGCTCAACCGAAAATGGACACACCCATTTCAATCTGCAGGTTCTGACAGAAACCAAAAATTCGCCCCCAAATTGGAACGCACCCGCCCGTTTTTCGGACGATGAGTCACTCTTACGCCGCTCGGGCTCCTGTCTGACAGACTTTTTCTGTTCGTATCTTCTTGCAAATCCCTGCAACTTATCGTCCGGCGTCCAGAACCCCGGAGCGTTTTGCCGGCTTCCGGGGTTCCGGCGGTTCGAAGTCCTTATGGGGAGAATTGGCAAAGAAAAGCAGCTGAAGACGAAAATGGACGAAAAGACGAAAGTAGACGATGAGATATCGTCCAAATTCGTTTCTGTCCTTCCGTTCATTGCGATTTCAATGCCGGTTCGCCTGGTAAACCGCCTTGAGACAGAGGAAATTAGCTCCGGGGATCAGGTTATTCCAGTTTAAAGCCGCGTAGCCGTAAGGAGTTGGTGACCACGAAGATGCTGCTGAAGGCCATGGCGCCAGCGGCGATGATGGGGCTGAGCATGCCGGCAGCGGCCAACGGGATGCCGATGATGTTGTAAATGAAGGCCCAAAACAGATTTTGCTTGATGGTGCGCATGGCGCCTTTGCTCAGCTTCAGCGCTCGGTACAGGCCCGAGAGATCACCGCCGATGAGGGTGATGTCAGCGGTTTCCATGGCGACATCGGCGCCTGTGCCCATGGCAATGCCCACGTCGGCCTGAGCCAGGGCGGGGGCGTCGTTGATGCCGTCGCCTACCATGCCCACCAGTTTGCTTTCATCCTGCAGACGTTTGACCTCAATGGCTTTGTCCTGGGGCAGCACTTCGGCAAACACCCGGTCGATGCCTGCCTGGGCCGCGATGACCCCCGCGGAGCGGGCGTTGTCACCGGTGATCATCACCACTTCCAGGCCAAGTTCATGAAATTTGGCCACCGCTTCGCGGGCGTTGGCTTTCAGGATGTCTGCTACGGCGATCATGCCGGAGAACTGGCCGTCCACTTCCACAAACATCACTGTTTTTCCTTCATTTTCCAGCTTCACCCGATCGGCATCAGGAGCTGTGTGGGAGTGAGATGCGTTCAGTTTGCCAACAAATATCTTGCTATCGCGGACCTGCGCTCTGACGCCCGCACCAGTCACTGCCTCAAACTCAGTCGCTGCATACAGGGGCAGATTGCGTTCTTTGGCTGCGGCGACAATGGCCTCGCCCAGAGGATGTTCGGAACCATGTTCAGCACTGGCGGCCAGGGCCAGCAAGGCATCTTGGGGCGAAAGGTCTGCGGAAATGCCGGCGGCAGTCCAGCCGCTGATGGGGATGACATCGGTCATCGTAGGCTTGCCTTCGGTGAGGGTGCCGGTTTTATCCAAAACTACTGTGTTCAGTTTGTGTGCAGTCTCCAATGCTTCACTATTCTTGAACAGAATGCCCATCTTGGCTCCGCGGCCCGTTCCTACCATGATGGCTGTGGGGGTGGCCAGGCCCAGCGCACAGGGACATGAAATAACCAGCACTGCCACGGCGTTGATCAGGGCAATGGTGAAGCCCGCACCCAGTACAAAATACCACACCAGGAAGGTTACGGCGGCGATGGCAATAACCGCAGGCACGAAAATGCCTGCCACCCGGTCCGCCAGTTTCTGAATGGGCGCTTTTGAGCCCTGCGTTTCTTCAACCAGCCGAATGATCTGGGAAAGCGCCGTCTCTTTGCCCACGCGGGTCGCCTGGATGCGCAGCAGGCCCTGTTTATTGATGGTGGCGCCGATGACTTGATCACCGGGCAGTTTATCCACCGGGATAGATTCGCCTGTGAGCATGGATTCATCTACAGCGCTGGCGCCCGATACTACAAGGCCATCCACGGGAATGCGTTCGCCGGGGCGGACGACAACAATGTCTCCCACCCGCACTTGCGAGATGGGGATTTCCATCTCTTCGCCCGCTCGCTCCACGGTGGCGGTTTTGGGACGCAACGCCATCAGCGCCCGGATTGCCTCCGAAGTTGCACCCTTGGCCTTGGCCTCCAGATATTTGCCCAGCCGGATCAGGGTAATGATCACGGCGGCTGTCTCGAAATAGACATGAGCGCCAATGCTGGTGAGTCCCATCACAGGAGCCAGCAACACTGCGACACTGTAAAAATAGGCGGCGGAAGAGCCCATGGCGATGAGCACATCCATATTGGGCGCTCCATGCTTGAGAGCTTTCCAGCCGTTGGTGTAATAATCTTTGCCAACATAGAACTGCACGGGCGTGGCCAGCGCCAGCATCAGCCAATTGACCCAGGGCGCGGCGGCCCAGGCTCCCAGCAGTCCGAAATCTCGGGCCATGGAGAGTGCGAACAGGGGGACAGTGAAGATGATGCCGGTGATGAGCAGATGTCGCTGCCGGGCCATCTCGGTCTCTCGGGCCTGACGCTCCGCGTCTACCCCTGCTTCTTCATCCATGCCCTCTGTCTCGATAACGTGATAACCCAGATCCTCCACCAGGTCTTTCACCTCGGTGATATCCACCATGGCCGGGTTGTAGATGACACTGGCTTTTTCTGTGGCCAGATTCACCGACACCTTCTCGACGCCTGGCATGCGCGCGAGATTTCGTTCGATGGTAAGGACGCAATTGGCGCAGGTCATGCCCTCGATGGGCAATTCGGTTTTGGTGGCGGCTACGCCGTAGCCCAGCTCCTCGACAAGTTCGGTGATCTCCTCCGGCTTGAGAATGGCGGGATCATAAACGATATGGGCGCGTTCGGTGGCCAGATTGACTGACGCCTTTTCAACGCCTGGCAGTCGGTTCAGGTTTCGTTCGATGGTGGTCGAACAATTGGCACAGGTCATGCCCGTAATGGGCAGCACGACTTGTGTTGGGGGGACGGATTGGTCTGTTGTCCGGGATGTTGTCATAAAGTGCATTCTTTCTATGTGTGTGATTTCGGAGTGGATCAGCAGCGGGGAGATCAGAGAGCGCATTGGGCGACCGACTCTCTGATCTCCCACCTTCGCTCTCTAATTGGCCGGTGCGTAGCCGGCTTCGCCCAGAAGCGAGCGAGCTTGATCGAGCGCCGCTTCATTGCTGTAAGAGACCAGGACGGTTTTGTCACCGACATTGCCTTCGACATACTCAACGCCATCCACGAATTTCAGTTCGCGTTTGATGGACATCAGGCAGTGTTTGCAGGTGATGGTGGGAATGGAGAATGTTTTTTGCATGGTGAACCTCGATAAATGATTGAGAGAGTGTGTGGAAAGTGGATATTAACGGAGTTTATGGGCTGCATTGAAAAGTTCGACAACTTCATGGAGCGTCTTTTCCTGCTCCTCTTTGTCATCCGACCGGATGGCCTGGGTGACGCAGGTTTGCAGATGACTATCCAGGATCATGGCGTTTATCCGATCCAACGCACCCTGCACGGCCTTGATTTGCTTCATGATGTCTACGCAATACACGTCATCCTCGACCATTCGCTGGATGCCGCGAATGTGGCCTTCGGTGCTTTTGAGTCGATTGTTGACGTCTTTCTTGATCTGGGGTTGCATGGGCGTCGCCTTGGATGGGGTGCTGTTGTTACCCATTGAGAGCGCCGATGGCCGGGCGCCCCCCTTGGGGTGGGGGCTGCGTTCACCATACGCCCCTTCTCGCTATTCTTCTGTAATCCTTCCTCCCCTTGTCATCAAAACTTTAACAAAATGTCACAAAATTGCGGCCCGAGCGTTTGTGACGCCCGGGCCGCACACCCCAAAGCATTAGGAGGCTTCCCCCACGAGGAGGGGGAACCAACTGTTTGTTAGATGGCTCGCCTGCGAATAAAGGTTACACCCTCGGATGAGCCTGATTCCCACTTCTTGCCAATCCTTCCCCCCGAGGGGGTTGCCCTGAGCGCGCAAAAGCCTTCTCTCCATCCGGAAAGAAGGCCTGATAATGGCTCTATTGCAGTAGACATTATCGGAAATAACTCACTGTGAGGTGGACTCTCCGATTT
>WGCR01000282.1 GCA_015493675.1 Anaerolineae bacterium | reverse complement strand
TGGTTGCACCGACTAAACTGATACGGTCTCGAAATGAGTATAGATGGGAAGAAGTCGCTCCCGAAGTCAGCCCGTCCCCGACCTTGAAGCGTCTCCTAGCCCTTCAAGGTCTCTGTCTGCGGCCCACACCCAACAACCGCGAGGACGCCTATGCCTGTCCCGAGCGCAGCCGAAGGAGTAAAGTCTCTTCGTACGATGAGCTGGGTGGTGGAAAACTGTTACGCACGGTTCGGGAACGGCAGCGGGGGTCGCACGACCCCCGCCGCCCACAATTGGGCAACAATCTCATGGCAAGAAGTCAAACTATTCATCCGAATAGCTATAACAAATGCAATCACATTTTGTGTCACAATTTTCACACTGATAGCATCCTGGTTTGTCACAATTATAAGTCTTAAACTTGCTGATTTGGCCTTTTGTTTCACCTCCTAGGATGTGAAAGTCAAACTGAGGATTAGTTTGCATTACGTCTCGGTTGATAAGTTGTACAATTCCTACGGTCATGACATATCTCCTTGTAGAAAGAATAACTTGAGAGAAATGAATTCCGGCGCTACCCTACGATTTCCACAATCCTTTTGGAGACTAACAGCGACAACGTATCTATTGCTTCGCTCTCTTCAACATTATACTCCCGTGCTATCATCTCGGCTGTAAGCCCACCATTAGACTGTGATGCAATCAACAATCTCATTAAAGTTTTATCAATGGGAAGCCATTTGTGAGCGGTACTATATACAATATAACCAAAAGGCTCCTCTCTCCATTTAATCTTCTTGAACATTCTCACCACAGCGTCTGATGAAACTATTTCTTTACTCTTCCCCTTTAGAGGAAAATGTGGTGGAGGGTAAACACAACAAAATGGGTCTATCGCCTTAAGGTCGCCCTTGTGCACAAACGCCAATATACGACACCCACCCCAGCATCCATAAGGAAATGCTGAACAACTTTTACACGTATCAGGGATTAGACTATCATTGCGCCATTCCGACATGTTTCTCCATGCTTCTTTCAAACCTCTCTTGATATGTCCATACGACATATGAGCGTGTGAGCATGGGCGTATATCTCCATCAAAACCTATTGTACAGGTAGTCTTTCCTGCTGAACAAGAACGTCCTCCTAATATGTCTCTTGTCTCCTCATCAGGGAAGGCGCACTCGGGATAATGCTCTAGGGTTTCCACGTGCAGCCCGAGGTTCTTTTTAACCCACACCAAATCTCTAAGCATTTGAGAAAATTCTTCGGGATCCAATTCATACTTGCTAAAATCTACAAATGGCGGCGTTGCCTTCGTTGCACAAAAAGCATTGGCACCCACCTGTTTTGACAATCTAGCAGTTTCTTTGAGCAAATGAAGATTTAACTTGGTTACTACCATGTTAACCGTAACTGAAAAACCCTCCTTCCTTGCAATTTCAATTCCTCGCAATATCCTGTGGAAAGCCCCCTCCTTTTGCGTTAGAAAGTCCGTTATCTCAGGATTAGAAGATTGTAAGGACGTTAAAATCGAGCGGATGCCAAGTTGTCTCAAAATAGCGGCTTTTTGAGGAGTCAAGAGAGTCAAATTAGTATTAATCCCTAAGTCTATGCCAGCCTCCCGAAGTTTCATCAATGCAGGAACTGCTTTCTCAATAACGGCGAGCGGCTCCCCGCCAGTTAGCGTCACGTGGGAAATTTTGTTAGAGATTATCTCGTCTGCTACCTTTTCAAATAAGTCTAAAGTCTCATCAGTTACTGTAAGAGGCAGGCGTTCATCCTTCCAATAATTATAACAATATATGCAATTATGATTACACCATCCCGTGAGCTCCCACTGCACAGTAACCGGCGCTGATAATTCTACAAACATTGAATTCTCCAAACAAATAAGATAGACTAACGAATTAAAGATTGGTGTGGCGCGTGGTGGGTAAAAAAGAGAGTCGTCGATCAGTTGGATGGAGGGGACAGGAAACAGGTCGGGAAGGGAAAAAGCCGCCACATAATCCCTCGCTGAACAAAGCTGTCATCAGACCGTTCTCTGTTTGGAATTTGAGGCCGCTTTCTCCGGGTTGAAACTACTCAACAGAAACTCGGGCTTTTATTATAGCTAGCGTTTTTCGATGATGCAAGGAAGAGAAACGTCGTCGTAACTGCCCGCACATCGGGCCATCTTCGCTTGCGCCCGCGGGCCAGGTTTTTGGGACCGCCGGAAACGCCCAGCTTTGTGCTGGCCGCGGGCAGATAGTATACTTCCTCAAAAGTAGACGCCCTTTTTCGCCCTTTCTGCGTTCTATCAACGTGGCGACAGATCTTACGCAAATCTCAAATCCCCAATTCCAAATCCGAAATCCCAATATCCAATATCCAATATCCAATACCCAATCCCCTACCTCATGCGCAACCTGTTTCTTGTCATCTTCCTCTGCGGGCTTTTCTTCCTGCCCGCCGTCGCCCGGGCTGATGGCGGCGACGACGCCTATCTCTACCAAAATGGCGACGAGATCACCGTGAATCTGTTCGACAACGGCAGCTCGCCCAGCTTTTCGATCACCCGCAGCGATGGGCTGACGCTGCGCGAATCCTTCGCCGGCGAGCAGTTCTTCATCGATCACAGCGGCGGCGCCCTGACCATCGCCTACACCATCACCGCCCAGACCGGAGGCGTGGATATCCGATACGACATCACCAATCCCTCGGGCGCAGAACAGCCCCTGCCCGATTTCCTGGTGGATGGGCTGCATTACGCGGCCCAGAATGAATCGGACTCCCTCTTCATCCTCAACACCTCCACCCATCCCTACCTGCACCAGCGCTTTCTGAACGAGGAAGCCTTCCTCAGCGGCGGCGTCTTCCAGGGCAGCGGTTATTTCGATGTCAATGGCGTGAGCACGCCCTATCCCCGCATCTACGCGCCGGCCATTGTGGCCCACGATGATGATTTCGCCGCGGGATCGGCGCTGCTGTTCAACTACACCGTGGACAAGCTGCGGCCCATGATGCGGGTGCAGCTTGCGGGTGGGCGCTGGAGCCACGCCTACATTCTGGATGGAAACAGCAAGCGTCTGGGGCCGGGGGAATCGCAACAGGTGACGCTGGCCCTGCGTTTTGCCGCGCCCCACGCCTGGCTGTTCACCCTGCATCCCTACAAAACCTATTTCGACGCCCAATTCGGGCCGGAGCGGGACATCACGCCCCGGGATACGCGGCCCATCAGCGGCGTCAACCTCTCCTTTGGCTCCGCGGCCCGCGAGAATTACCAAAATTGCCTGGACGAGGGCGGCTGCGCCGATCCCATCGACGAGGCCACGGTGATCCAGCACAATCTGCGCGGCTACAATTACTACATCCGGCTGGATCGGGATGGGTTGGATGGCATCGATCCGGGCGATCCCCAATTCGTGACCACCTACGTGCAGCGGCTGCTGGATGGCGGGTATGAGCGCAACATGCTCTGGGCCATGGGCGGCCAGTTCTGGGATTGCCCGCCCGACCAGGTTTCGGGCTCCACGTGCTACACCAACATCCCCCATCAGTTTATGAGCGACTTACTCACCAATGTGGAGAACACCCTGGGCGCGCTGGACAAATTCGAGCAGAACGGCATCGATCTCGGCTTCTGGTGGGGCCGGGCCGGGCAGGTTCCTGTGCCCTGGCAGTGGAACCCTGACCACATGGTTCCCCTGGACGTGAACGATCCCAACCACGTCGACCCCACCAACCACGAGTTGGACCTGGCCGTGGCCCGCGGGGCCAAAGCCGTGGGCCTGGACGCCTACGCCAACATCCCCGTGAGTTCACAACTGCCCTGGCTGGCTCATCTCAAGGCCCGAGCCCCGGGCGTGGATTTCTGGACCGAGGGATCCACCATGGACTACCTGCATATCAAAGCCAGCATCTTCTTGCAGCCTGAGAATCAGTGGGCCGCTGGGGATTTGTCCGATGATGAAATCGCCCAGCCCGATCTTCTGGCCCAATATCTCAACCCCGGCGCCGAGGTCATCGCCTACCTGGGCAGCTCCAACACCCACGCCTACATCCAGAATCTGGTAAAATGGGGATACACGCCCCTCATCGTGGCCCGCTCCGATATCTACAACATCCCCCTGCTCGATGTCAACAATCTCGATTTCGACCTGGTCGCGTGTTTCGATGGCATCGACAACGACGGCGATGGCCTGACCGATTTCCCCTATGACCCCGGCTGCACCTCCGCCGCCGGAGAGACAGAGGCCGGGCCGCAGGTGACCGCAACCGCCCAGGGCGGCAGCAACGTGCGCCTGAGCTGGGAGCACAGCGCCATCTACGCCCGATACGACATCTGGCGCAGCGAATCGCCCTACTTCACGCGCATGGGCGCGCCGCGGGCCACGGTGGACGCCGCGCCCTGGCAATATGACGACGCCGGCGCGCTGGGCGATCCGGCCCACAACTATTTCTATGTGGTGCAGGGCGTGGCCGCGGATGGTCGGGCCTACGCCAACCGCACGGGCGAGTTCGATTTCGCGCTGACGCCGGGCGGGCCATGATTGGTTGATCTCACGCAAAGACGCAAAGGCGCAAAGGAAAAAGAGGCAAAGAAAAGAATCTAGAACGCAGAAAAGGCTGAAAAAGCTGATTCTCGCAGATAAAAGCAAGATGAAGGTCGGTCTCACGCAGGGCCGCAAAGGCGTCCTTTCCCAATCTCAACAAATTTCAACAAATCTCGTAACTACTAAGGTG
>WGCR01000281.1 GCA_015493675.1 Anaerolineae bacterium | reverse complement strand
GCAGCGTCCTCACATGGGGGCGAGGCGTCGTCACCACCATTGCCGCCGGCGTCTCGTGGGGCGGCGGCTGGATGAGTCTGAATCACCCGTTGCATGAAGCGCTCCCCCTCGATTTCTCGGCGATTCTGCCGCCGCAGATTTTACCGGCCTACCAGGGTCGCATCACTGGCCTGACTGCTGTGGTGGTCGGCGGAACGCCCGGCAAACGCTTCCGCCTGGAGCTAAAAGATCGTGGCGATCTGCGCTGGAGCAATGAGGTGACGTTGACCGGCGGGCGACAGATCGTCAGCTTCGATTTGCCCGCCCTGCAAGAGATCAACGAACTTCTGTGGGTGTTGGATGACATCGCCCCCGGCGATTACGTTGTGTTGGAAAGCCTTTCTTTCACCGCCACAACGCCGATAACGGATACGGCCACCGCCGCCTTTGTGTGGAGTTACGGCATGTTGCTGAACAATTGGGACCCGACCACGGGCCTGGTGCGCGATAAAGCCAAAGACGCCAGCGGCGAATTCGACGCCATTCAGGACACCGGAGCCCTGGCCGCGGCTACGGCTCAGGCCGCACAACTCGGCGTGATTAGCCGCGCCGACGCCATTCGGATTGTGCGCAAAATCAGTGATGCGTTGCTCCTCGATTTGCCCCGTTATCATGGATTATGGCCGCATTTCGTCAACGTTTCGGACGAAGGGGAAATCGTCATCGCACCGGGCGTGGAATGGTCCTCGGTGGATACGGCTATCGCCGCCCTGGCTTTGCTGGATGCACAAAGTGGCCTGGGCCTGGATACGAAGGGAACAGAACAGATGTTACGGGCTATCGATTGGGACGATCTGCTGACCCCCAACGGCATTTCGCACGGTTACGCTTATTCTGGCGACCGATTTCCTTATAGTTGGGATGTCTTCGGTAGCGAAAGCTGGCTGGTCGATCTGGCCTACGCCAGCGCCACCGGAGAGGTTGCGCCGATGTCCTATCCTGTGCCCCCTACGGCCAACGGCTCTGGCTTCATCGATGAGATGGCGTGGCTGTTTGCGCCGCCCCCGGCTGTGGACGTCTGGGGATCCGACTGGGCCGCGTATCGCCCGGATGCAGCGGATGCGCAAATTTCGTACTACCCCGCGCACTATCCCGCATCCTGTTTCAGCCAACTGGGGCTGTTCGGGCTATCCGCCGGTGAAATACCGGCCCCTTCGCCAACATTTCAGGGAAGCGTGTATCAGGCTTTTGGCGTGGGCGGGCGCTTTGCCGCAGCTAACGACGGCGTAGACGTGTTAGGCGCGCCGGTGGTGATGCCGCATGACGCCGCCCTGATTGCCTCTCTCAGACCGGATGCAGCGATAACAATGTGGGCTTGGCTGATTGACAATGGCTATTTTACGCCCCTGAACAATGTCGAAAGCCTGTCGTTTCCGGCCAACGCTGTCTGTGATACTGCTGCACCTGTGTGGAACCATATGAAAGGCTCCTGGAATCTAGCGCTGCAAACCCTGGGCTGGGGACGTTATCTGGCCCAGCGTGAAGGACAGGCGCCCATTTTGTGGCAAGCAGCAGAAGAAAACGCATTCTTGCGCTCAGGGCATCGTCTTCTGGCGATCTCAAAGGAGTGATGAACTTTTACCTCATCGAGATTTGATAGCTACTATTAAGCGCTCTCCCTTGTCTACATTATCTTTGACAATCAATCCCATTTCCCGTAAAATGTTCATACAATTCTATCCTCAAAGACACTGACCCGGAGGAGTAGGCAGGAAACGCTCGCAAGAGAAGCGGGGTCACCGGCTGCAAGCCCCGCCCGACACGCCCTGCCAAAAGTCGCCGGTGAGTCGACTGGTTGAAAGCCAGTAAGCAGTTATCAGTAAACTGTAATCAGTAAAAATCCCTTTTGCATCCTCACTGATTACTGATCACTGAATACTGTTTACTTCCTGGTCGTAGGCCAGCCCGGGTAAGCCCGTTACAGCGCAGAGTGGGGAAGATTTTACTCTCCTTTTTTCTTGGCGTCTTTGCGCCTTTGCGTGAGACCGATCTTCCCAACCAAGGTGGCACCGCGGAAGTCCTCCGTCCTTGAGACGAGAGGGCTTTTTTATTGACATATTTACGGCAATAACTTGAAGAAGTCGCAATGCTCTGGCTGGAACAGAAGAAAATCCCGACGATCCAGCGTCAACACGATGTGGCTTTGAAAGCGTTCCGCCACTGCCATCACAGATGCGTCGACAAAATCAATCCGGCTATCCGCATATTGTTCCAAGATCGCTGCGATTCGCTCCACATCTTCTTCCTTTAATGCAACCAGTCGGAAACGGCTATCCTTCAAGCCTCGCAAGAACCGAACAACGAGTTTTACGCCAGCAACTTTTCCTACGAGATAAGCTATTTCCGCAAAGACAGTTTGTGGTAGCAAAATTGGCCGTCCCATTTCCTCGTAAACTTTCACCACATCCTCATGTCGCGCATCACTTTGATTGAGTAGAGCCACCACAAAGCCAGTATCAGCGACTACGAATCTTTTTTCCATGTCCATCCCGCATACTCCTCAAATCCCCTTTCCAATAAAGTCTCTGATTGCTCGGCCAGTTGGACGGGGCCGTCAAAAAGCCCGATTAGAGGGTCTTGCCGCCTGGTTGTCGCAGGGGGACGATGCGCCCGCTCATCTTTTTCCCTTGCCTCCAGAAGCTCGACAAAGGTCAATATCTGCTCAAGATCATCCTCTGGCAGATTATTCAGTTTCTTATCAAGCAGTGCTCGCAACTTTTCCATAAGTGGCCTCGCTAAATCATTCGAGTTTGGCAACGCCATTATAGCATGATCCATTGCGTCCCAAAAATCCCCTGACTTTCATCCCGATTTCGCAATCATTCCGAAACGAGGTTATCCCCATGCCCGAATTCACACTTCCCAAAACTTACGATTTCCGCTCTGCGGAACAGCGTCTCTACCAGTGGTGGCAGGAGAACGGCTGGTTCAAGCCGGAAAACGCCCGCAATCCCGATGGCAAGCCCTTTGTCATCAGCATTCCCCCGCCCAACGTGACCGGCGTGCTGCACCAGGGCCACGCCCTCACCATCGCCCTGGAAGACCTGATGATTCGCTACAATCGCATGAAGGGCCGGGCCGCGCTGTGGGTGCCCGGCACCGACCACGCCGGCATCGCCACCCAGTTGCAGGTGGAGAAAAAACTGCGGGCCGAGGGACGCAGCCGCGAGGAGATCGGCCGCGAGGCTTTTGTGGCCGAATGCTGGGACTGGGCCCACAAGCATCATGACCGCATCATCAGCCAGCTCAAGCGCATAGGCGCAAGTTGCGACTGGGATCGGGAGCGCTTCACCCTGGACGAGGGCCTGAGCAAGGCTGTGCACGAGGCCTTCGTGCGGCTGTACCGTATGGGTCTCATCTACCGGGCGGAATATATCGTCAACTGGTCGCCCGGCCTGCAAACCGCGGTCAGCGATGTGGAGGTGGAATACTCCGACGAACAGGGCACGCTCTACTACTTCAAATATCCCATCGCCGGGCACGACATCAGCGAAGGCCCGGGCAAGGGCTACATTCCCGTGGCCACCACCCGGCCCGAGACCATCCTCGGCGACACAGCGGTGGCCGTGCACCCCGACGACGAGCGCTACCGTCACCTCATCGGCCACACCGCGTTGGTTCCCATCACCAACCGTCCCATCCCCATCATCCAGGACACCTACGTGGACATGGAATTCGGCAGGCGCGTTGAAGATCACCCCCGGCCACGACCCCCACGACTTCGAGATCGGCCAGCGCCACGGCCTGCCCATCATTAACATTATGAACAAGGACGCCACGCTGAACGAGGAAGCGGGCCCATACGCGGGTATGGAACGCTTCGAGGCCCGCAAGAAGCTGTGGGCCGATATGAAGGCGGCCGGGTTGGTGATCAAGGAAGAGGCGTACCAGATGCAGGTGCCCCGAGCCCAGCGCGGGGGCGAGGTCATCGAGCCCATGGTGAGTATGCAGTGGTGGGTGAACACCGATGGTATGGCCAAGCTGGCCCTGGCCGCGGTGGACAGCGGGCGCATCCGCATCATCCCCGAACGTTTCGAAAAAACCTACAACAACTGGCTCAACAACCTGCGCCCGTGGTGCATCAGCCGCCAGCTCTGGTGGGGGCATCGTATCCCTGTGTGGTACGGGCCCGACGGCCAGGAATTCGTAGCACGCAGCGAGGAAGAAGCCCGCGCCCTGGCCGAGGAGCATTACGGCCATCCCGTGACGCTGACCCAGGAGGAGGATGTGCTGGACACCTGGTTCAGCTCGGGCCTGTGGCCTTTCAGCACCCTGGGATGGCCCGACGACACCCCCGACCTGCGTCGCTTCTACCCCACCGACGTGCTGGAAACCGGCTACGACATCCTCTTCTTCTGGGTGATCCGCATGGCCATGCAGGGCCTGCTCTACACCAACGATGTCCCCTTCCACACCGTCTATCTG
>WGCR01000280.1 GCA_015493675.1 Anaerolineae bacterium | reverse complement strand
CCCCGGCAAAACCGCATTGCTGGCAAAAACACAAAAATGGGTGGTAGAATGTCATCTTTAGCACTCCTTCCGCGTTGGCGGATGTAACACGCGCTGACACGCCCCCCTTTTTCGTTGTGAGCCCATGCCTGACCCCGCGCCCATCCTTACCATCGGCTATGACTCGCGCAGCCTGAGCGATTTTCTGGCGCTGCTGCGGGCGCACGACATCGCCTTTCTCATCGACATCCGCTCTACGCCCTGGGAACAGGATCGGCCCGAGTTTAGCCAGGAGGCGTTGGCCGAGCGTTTGCGCGGGCAGGGCGTCCGTTATGTGTTCATGGGCGACGCCCTGGGCGCGCAGCCAGATGATCCGGAGTGTTATGTGGATGGGCGGGTTGCCTGGGAGCGGTTGGGAGAACGGGCGTATTTTCTCCGGGGCCTCGACCGGGTGCAGAAAGCCTTCGAGCAGGGACTGCGGGTGGCGCTGATGGATGCGCCCGCCCGACCCGAGGCCAGCCATCGCAGCTTTCTCATCGGCAAAATCCTGGCCGGGCGAGGCATAGCCGTGCAGCACATCGATGAAACGGGCGTTCTCAAAGCTCAGGCCGAGCTCACGCCCGCCCCCGCCTCTGTGCCCCCGCGCATCTCCACGGGCCCGGCCACCATGGCCCGCGCCCGCGAACTGCTCAAAACCATCTTCGGCTACGACGACTTCTGGCCCTTGCAGGCCGACATTATCGCCAACGTGCTCGCCCGCCGCGACACGCTGGTGATCATGCCCACGGGCGGCGGCAAATCCCTCTGCTACCAGCTCCCCGCCCTGCTTTTTGACGGCCTCACCGTGGTCGTCTCCCCCCTCATCTCCCTGATGCAGGATCAGGTGGAGGCGTTGCGGCAGGTGGGCGCGCCCGCGGCTTTTCTCAACAGCGCCCTCGACTTCGACAGCTATCAGCGCGTCCTCCGCCAGGTGCGTTTGGGCGAAATAAAATTGCTTTACACCGCCCCCGAAACATTGCTACAGGCCCGCACCCTGACCCTGCTCGACGCCAGTCGGGTGCAGATGCTGGCCATCGATGAGGCCCACTGCATCTCATCGTGGGGGCACGACTTCCGGCCCGAATACCGGCAGTTGCTGGAGGTGCGGCGGCGCTATTCGCAGGCCGTAAGCATCGCCCTCACCGCCACCGCCACCCCGCGCGTCCAGCAGGACATCCAGCAGATGCTTGGCTTCGAGGAGTCCAACGTCTTTCTGGCCAGCTTCGACAGGCCCAACCTGCATCTGGCTGCGCAACGCCGCACCGATGGCCTGCGCCAGACGCTGGCCTTTTTGCAGGCGCATCGGGGGCAGTCGGGCATCATCTATTGCAGCACCCGGCGGCAGGTGGACACGTTGGCCGGGCAATTGCAGGCGCTGGGCTGGAACGCAGCGCCCTATCACGCCGGCATGGAAAAAGGGGATCGACAGCGTAACCAACGCCAGTTCGTGCGGGATGATGTGCAGATCATGGTCGCCACCATCGCCTTTGGCATGGGCATCGATAAATCCAACGTGCGTTTTGTGCTGCATTACAATCTGCCGCAGAATATCGAAAGCTATTATCAGGAGATCGGTCGAGCCGGGCGGGATGGCCTGCGGGCCGATTGCCTGCTGCTCTTCAATCAGAGCGATCTGCACACCATCCGCCGATTCATCGACGAGGGCGCTGAATCGGAACGAGCCGGGCGCATGATGCGGTTGCAGGCTATGGCAGACTTCGCCCAGACCCGGGCCTGCCGCCGCATTCCTCTGTTGGCCTATTTTGGCGAGCGCTACGCGGCCGAGTCTTGCGGCATGTGCGACAATTGCCTGCGTCAGAAGGAAGTAAACGCCCCGCACGACGCCACTATTCCCGCCCAGATGTTTCTCTCCTGCGTCAAACGCACAGGCGAGTTGTTCGGCAAGTCGCACATCATCAAAGTGCTGCGGGGCTCGCAATCCAAACCTGTGCTCTCGCGCGGGCATCACAAGCTCTCCACCTATGGCATCGGAGCCGAATACACGCGGCGGCAATGGCTGCACATGGCCGAACAATTCATCGAACAGGGGCTGGTGCGGCAAGACCCGGAGCATGGCGGGCTCAGCCTCACGACCAGGGGCTACCAGGTTCTCAAGGGCGAGAAGGTGTTCATCACGCCCATGCCCGCGGCGGCAGCAGACACATCCGCCGAAACCGCGCCTTACGATGTCGAGCTTTTCGGACAACTGCGCTCATTGCGCAAGATGCTGGCTGACGAAGCGGGCGTTCCCGCTTATCTGGTTTTCTCCGACCGGGCCCTGCTGGAAATGGCCACCTACTATCCCCAAACCGAGACGCATTTTTTGGCTATGAACGGCGTGGGACAGGTCAAACTGGAGCGCTACGGCCAGGCTTTTCTCACTTTGCTCAGGACATTTTGTGAGGATCGAGGCCTGAGCGAGCGCCCCAAGGCCCTGACCATCACCGCGACCCGCGCCCGTTCTGGCTCCAAGCGCCGCTTCGAGGAAGTGGGCGAGTTCTATCTGGCCGGGCAATCGGTGGCGGAGCTGCAGAAGCTCTACGGCGTCAAGCGGGACACCATCATCGGACATCTGGAGCGCTATCGTCGGGCCGGGCATACGTTGCCAGCAGCAGGCATCCTGGCCGAATCAAAGCTCACGCCCGAGCAGCAGCAACAGGTGTGGGAGCAATTCCAGCAGTTGGGGAGCGACCGCCTCGGGCCTGTCTACGAAGCCCTGGGCCAGCGCATCCCCTACCCCGAACTGCGCGTCCTGCGCCTTTACCTCCTCTGCGGCGGCGAGCCGGGCGGGGCGTAGCGGGCATGAAACATCAATTGCGTCGCGTTGGGACAACACACGGGGCTATGCGGGCGTTTCGGGTGGAGATACGCCCGCGTCCACCTGCTTGGCCAGCGCATCGCCCGAAAGGCCGTACACGTTGGCGTAGATATCGCAAATGATGGCGGTGGCGGACTCCAGATCGTCGCTGTTCTGGGGGATGACGTCGGTCAGGAATGCGAATGCGCAACGTTTTCCCTTCGGGCTGGTTTCGCGTACAATAGTGACATTGGAATTGAACGACGTCTCTGAAAACTGATTGCGACCCTATGGCTCAACTCTTCGGTTTGTTTTTCGCCCTGTTTCTTGCTGTTATCGCCCAGAATTGGCTGGGGGATGGCAATATCAACGCTGCCCTGATTTTGTATCTGGTCGCGGGCGGCGTCTTTGCCTGGTCCATCGCCGGACCGGAACGCTGGCCCGCATTGCCCCCGCGCCGCACCTGGCCCAAGCACGGTTGGATGCTGGTCCTGGCAGGTGCGTTCCTGGTCGTCATCGCCACCATGGGCGGCTTTGTGCGGGAGCAGTACGGCGGATGGGCTTTTTGGATGTGGGCCGTGGGCGTGGCGCTGTTCCTCATCGGCGCGTGGCTGGATGGTCCATCGCCCGATCCCGCAGCGGAAGAAGCCGCGGCCCGGGCCTGGTATGCGCCGGTGATGCAACGGCGCTGGCTGTTCCTGACCCTGTTTCTCATCCTGGCGGTCGCGGTTTTCGCCCGATTCTACGCCCTCGGCCTCTATCCTCACGGTCTGCAATCGGATGAAGCCAACAACGGGCTGGACGCGTTGAAATGGCTGGGCGGCGCCGGATGGATTCCCTACGCCGAGACCAACGAGGGCCAGGCCACGCTGTTCACCTGGATCATCGCCCTGTTCATCCAGATTTTCGGACAGAGCGTGACCAGTATGCGCATGGCTGCGGCTGCCATCGGCGTGCTCACGGTGCTTGCCTTTTACGCCCTGGCCCGCGAATTCTACGATCAACGCATCGCACTGCTGACCGCGGCGTTGTTGGCCGCGGATCGTTGGCATATTACCTTCAGCCGCATCGTCTACGAGCTGATCCTGGTGCCGCTGGTCATTAGCCTGCAAATCCTCTTCCTGGTCAAAGCGTTGAAGACGGGACGGCGGCGCTGGTGGGCGCTGGCGGGGGCCATGCTGGCGCTGGGACTCAATACCTACACAGCCTACCGGGTGGTTCCCTTTTTCATGCTGGCGTACTTTGCCTGGTGGCTCATCACCCACCGCGACAGAATGCGTCGGGATATCGAGGGCATGGGCCTCTTTTTTGCGGCGGCGCTGGTGGCTGTGGCCCCGTTGGGCGTCTACATCATTCGCCACTGGTCGGTCTTCATCTCCCGCATGAATCATATCTCCGTCTTCCGGGATGTGGAAGCCGCGGGGAGCTACGCTCCCATCTGGTCGAACCTGCACAAAGTGCTGCTCATGTTCAATTATCAGGGGGATAGCGCGCCTCTCAACAACCTGCCGGGCGCGCCCATGCTCCACGCTGCGGTGGGGGCGCTGGCCGTCCTGGGCCTGATTTGGGCGCTGCGCTGGTTCTGGAAAGAAATCCCCGCCCTCTACCTGCTCTGGTTTGGCAGCTTCATCAGCCTGGCCGTGCTTTCGGTGGCGCACGAAGCGCCCAACGCCCGTCGCCCCATTGGCCTCATCCCCCTGATCTATCTCCTCGTTGCCGTGGCGTTCACCGGATTATGGCAGGCCTGGCAGCGGGCCTTTGGCGCCAAACGCACCCGCCCGCTGGTCATTCTGCTCACGGCCCTCGTCCTCTTTGTGATGGGAGCCAATCTGAATACGTATTTCCGCGTCCAGGCAGTTGATCAAGCCGTGTGGTACGCGTATAGCCCGGAGGAGTCGGCCATTGGGGCCTATCTGGCCGACCAGCCGCAAAATGTCACTATCTACCTCGATCCACAATACTTCGGCCACTCAGGCATCCGCTTCCTCGATGGCAAACATGATATTATTCCCCTAAACCTGACGCGAGACATCCCGCTGCGACAGCATCCCGCGAATGACATCCTTTTTATCCTGGAGCCGAAAGATCAGTTGATCGTGCCCCTGCTGCAACGATTGTATCCCGCTGGCGTTTTCGAGGCTCACCGTGATCGCTACGGGCGCGTCCTCTTCCTCAGCTACGCCATCCCCGCCTCTGCATTTGCCGATGCGCAAGGACTGATTGTCAGCTACATCGCCGGCGCTGATCTTTCACAGCCGTCTGTACGACAGCAAAAGGTCAACGCCATTGATTTCGATTTCAGCACGCCCGAGACCCAGCCCCTGCTGCCGCCCTTTGCCGCCCGGTTTGAAGGCGCGTTACTGATTCCTACCTATGGCGACTATCGTTTGGCGCTGACTGCCGATGGCGGAGAAGCCACGTTATATCTGGACGATCAAGTTGTTCTATCTGTAAAGAACGGGGAGCGGGAAGAAACGTTATCCCTGGCCGGAGGATTCCAGGCGCTGCGGCTGGATTATGTTGCCGCGGAACATCCAGGCGTCTTACGCTTGCAATGGGCCACGCCCGATCATCCCGACCTGACTGTTATTCCCCCGGACGCCTTCTACAACCTGCCTGCCGCATCCAACGGCCTGTTGGGCGCCTATTACGATAATCCCGATTGGTCGGGACAACCGACGCTGGTGCAGCGAGACCTGTTCATCGCTCCCAACGACGTCGTGTCCTCGCCCTATTCGGTGCGGTGGCGGGGAAAAATTGCTGCGCCCGAGACCGGAACCTACGTTTTCGGCACGCGCTCGGATGATGGCTCAACGGTGACTATCGACGGTCAATTGGTAGTGGACAACGGCGGCCAGCACGGCGCTATCTACAAAGAAGGCGCTATCTCACTGACCCAGGGCTACCACGACATCGAGGTGGATTACAGCGATATGGGCGGCTCGCGGGCCATGGAATTGTGGTGGCGACCGCCCGGCGGAGCGAAAACGCTGATCCCCAGCGCCTATTTACGCCCGGTCACCCAACTGCCCGAGGATACGCCGCTGCCGCCCATATCGCTGTAATCCACCTCGATGTCGTGGTAGCCCTGGGT
>WGCR01000279.1 GCA_015493675.1 Anaerolineae bacterium | reverse complement strand
GTAGCTGCCTGGCACTGCGGACGCGGTGGTGAGGAAGATGTCAGCCGCGTCGCGCGGGGCCAGCGGCTCCTGGCTCTGCCAGGTCAGCGCGGGCTCGGCGTTGGCGAAGGTCATAGGCCGATTATGGCTCTCTTCGGCGAATTGGAAGTCGTCGGGTAGCGTGTCGGTCACGCTGTAATCCTGGGCGGTGGGCTCATCGTTGAACAAACGGATGAGGTAACGCTGCTGCAAATGGCCTTTGGGCAGGCCCGAAGCGCTGTCCGCGTACACCCATTTCGGGTCAAAGGCCACCTTCTCCGCGGTCGTGCCCGAAGCAGGCCCGCCGCCAGCTTCGTCCGCGCCCAGGTCGGGGGCCGAGCCCGCGGGCTGGGGCCGGGCCTCGCCGTCGATATCCTCGCTCAGGCCCGCGTCCACGCCCTGGCCCAGGGCCGCGGAGAATTCGGTAAGGTGGTAGCCATCCAGATCGAATGCGGCCGGGCCATCCACATGCCCCACTTCGTTCACCGCGCCTTGTGTGTTCGTATCGTTGTTGTCCCACAGTGTGTTGGTGAGATGCACTTGCGAGCCCGTTTCCCCTTCCACGCCCACGCGATTCTCGGAGAAGATGGTGTTGGTCAGGGTGGCGGTGGCGTTCGCTTGGACGAAGACGCCGCAATTGGGATTGGCCGCGAAGGTGGCGTGCACGATCTGCGCCTCGCCATCCCCCTCCACGCGCACGGCTGCGGACTGACAACTACCCGGTGCCCGACCCAGATCCCGGAATACGGTGTTCTCCACCCGCACCCGGCCATGGGGTCGCACCACCAGGCCTTTGCAGTTGGTCCAATAGGTGACGTGCTCGATGAAGCTGTTCTGGATGAGCACCTGGCCCGCGCCCGAATCCGCCACCTCCACCGCGGCCACAGGATGACCATCATTGCGGTCGGCGTTGGCGTAGCGGATGCTGGCGTATTTGAGGTGGCCGGAGCCGCCGTCGAAACGCAGTCCCCGCCACTTGGCGTCCGCCGAGTCGTGATCCGAAGTGATGAGGATGGGCTTCGTAGGGCTGCCCACGGCTTGCAGATTGCCCTTCACCCACAAGGCCACGCCTTCCACGGCTTCCAATCGGGAGCCAGGTTCGATGGTCCAGGTGGCCGTGACCGGAATGGTGAGATCTTCGCCCAGCACAAAAGCATCCTGCCCCATCTGCGGCGTCAGCGTCACGGTGGCGTTGTTTGTCATGGCGTTATCCACCAGGGCGATGACGTTGCGCCGGTCGTTGTTGGTCAGTTGATTATTGGTCAGCGTCACCTGGCTATCGGGCCCCTTGATGAAGATGGGGACGTCGCCGCCGCCCCCAGCGCCGATCTCGGTGATCAGCGTGTTCGCCATGTTCAGATGGCCATTTTCCACATACACGCCGAACTCCTGGGCCCAGCCGTCGCCCACGTTCCGCAGTTCGCTATCCGCAACATGCACCTGGCCCGATGTCGTGTTCACCACCGCAATATCGCTGCGCGGGTCCTCGGCTCCGCCGTAGCGCACGAGCACATGCTGCAAATCGCCCGAGCCGCCATCGAAGTAGATGCCGCCCCACTGGTTGGGGGCGCTATCCTCCTCGCTGGTGAAGGTGATGGGCTCGCTGGCCGTACCCAGGGCTTGCAGATTGCCTTGCACCCACAGGCTGGTGTTCCAGGCGTGGGCTTTCACCGTCACGCCGGGCTCGACGGTGAGGGTGACGCCCGCGGGCACGATGAAATCGGGATGGTAATACGTGCCCAGCAGGAGGTACGAGTCCATCTCGGCCTGCCTGGCCAGGGTGGCGTCATGGTGCATCATGGCGTCGGGGCCCAGGGCCACCACATTCCGCGTGTTGTTCACAATGTGATTGCCAGAGAGCGTCACCTGGCTGTCGGCGCCCTCGATGAAGACCGGGGCGTCCTGGCCGCCTCCGCCGCCGATCTCGCGAATGATGGTGTCCCGCATGGTCACCACGCCATTCTTCACGTGCAAACCGTATTCCTCGGCCCAGCCGCCGACGTTCTTCTCCAGAATGCTGTCCTCGATGAGCACCTGGCCCGAAGTTGTATCGCTCACCAGGATGTTTTCGGCGACAAAGGGAACGCCCGAGGTGGCGTAGCGCACCGTAACATGCTGCAAATGCCCCGCACCGCCATCGAAGCGAATGCCCGCCCAATGGGGATACTCGTCGTCCTCAGCTGAGGTGAAGGTGATGGGCTGCGTGGCCGCGCCCAAAGCCTGCAAGTCACCCTCCACATACAGGCTTTTCTCGCTGTCTGTGCGCACGGTCACGCCCGCCTCGATGGTGAGCACGACGCCCGGGTCCACGATGACGTCATTGCTGAGCCGATGCGGGCTGTCGGCCAGGCACCAGGTTTCGTCCGCGGTGATGTGGCCGCTGTGGGGGCCGGGCGTGCAGGCCGCGGGCGTATGGGGGCTCAATGCGGCTACACTCCCTGTCCCCAGCATCGCCATCAGGCCCGCCAGCAACAGGCCCGCGACGATCACAAAGCTGCCAATATGCTTGATGGTTTTCATGGAAATCCTCCTGAGAGAATGGTAGCGAAATATCCTGGCTCCATTCTCGCGCGCCCCACTGACGCCCGACTGACAGGGATGAAGACCATAGCGCTCGAAAAAGCGTTTTGCAACCGAGGCGGGGAGAGGCCGCGGCGAACGTCATGCGTCAAACGTCAAACGTCAGGACCTTACGCATCACGCATGGAATTAAAGATTGGAAACTGTTATGCACCTTGGCCTCGTCAAATCGAAACTCCACCTTTAATCTTTAATCCATTAATCATTGAACTCCCACAATCTCCCCATAAAACGCCCGCAGATCTTCCCCCGGCTCCACGCCCAGCTCCGCCTGCAACCGCTCCGCCAACGCCCGATACAACCGCAGCGCGCCCGCCCGGTCCCCCAGAGCCAGACACGCCTCCATGCCCAGGCGGGCGGCCTGCTCCTGCCAGGGCTCCAGGGCCAGGGCCTGGCGGGCCAGATTCAGCGCCCGCTGGGGGGCGCCCCGGGCCAGGGCCGCCTCTCCCGCGCCCAGCAGCGCCCGCAGATGCGCCTGCGCCAACCGCTCCCGCTCCCACACCGCCCAATCCGCGTAGGGATACCCGGCGAAGAGAGGGCCGTGGTAGAGGGCCAGGGCCTCGTCGTAGCGTGCCCGTCGCACCAGTTCGGCGAAGACCTCGTGCGCCACCCAACTGCCGGGCGGCAGCCGCAGCGTGATGCAATCCCCCGCCACCTCCAGATAGCGCGAGGGGAACTGACGGGGCAGGTCGGGCTCCAACGTACGGCGCAGGGTCGAGGTGGCCTGGTGCAGCAGGGGCTGGGCCGCCTCCAAAGAGCGGTCGGGCCACAGAGATTCGGCCAGTTGCTCCTGAGTGCGGGTGCGGCGGGGGGCGATGAGCAGGATGCGGAAGAGTTCGCCGGCCCGGCGTTTGCGCCACGCCCGGTCCTCGACGCGCCGCGGACCCTGCCACACCTCGAAGCGCCCCAGGGTGTGGATGCGCAAGGGCGTGGCCGGGGTGGCGGCCAGCCGTCGCAGCAATTCCCGCGCGTCCTGCTTCGCCCCGGCATGGCCGCTTCGCATCTGACGGGCGAGGAGGGGGAAGGCGGTGGCCCGCTCCCGCTCCAGCAGAAAATAGAAGCGGCCGCGCTGGATGCGGACGACGGTTTCGCCCCAGGCGTCGCGCTCATCCCGCCCCTGCTGCAAAAGCAGGCCCGCCAGCAGCAGCCAGGCCTCGGCCAGATGGAAATCGAACTGGAGGGGCGTCATCAGATCGATGGCCTGGCGCAGATCAGCTTCGCTGGCGGGGAGATCGTCAGCGCCCCAGGCGGCCCGGGCCCGGGCCAGCAGCGCCATCCCTTCCAGATGCACGTAACCCACCCGCTGGGCCACGATCAGCGCCTCATCAGCCCAGCTTCGGGCCGCGGCCCAGCGCCCCAGACGCCGCATCAAACGACTGGCCCCCAGATGCGTCAACACCAGCAGGCCCGGGTCGCCGATGCGGGTGGCGACGCCGCGGGCGTTGGCGTACAACCGGGCGGATTCCTCCATCCGCCCCTCGTCCTGGGCCAGGTCCGCCAGCAGCGCATCGTGAAAGCCGCGGGGCAGCGAACCCTCGGGAGCCACCTCGCTCAATTTGGCGGCCATGCCCGCGGCCTGGTGGGGTCGCCCTGTGACCCAATACACCCAGCCCATGGCCGCCAGCGCCGTCCATCCCAGGGCCGGGCGTCCGTGGGCGACGATGAAATCATACGCATCCTGATCCACGGCCAGGGCCAGCTCGAATTGCCCTCTGGGGATGTAAACGCCCACGGCCAGGGCGTGCAACCCGCGATAGAGCGCCTCCTCATATCCCAGCAGACGGCTCAAGTCCACGGCCCGGCGGTAATATGCCTCCGCCTCGTCGGGCGCGTTGGTCTCGGCCGCGCACAGCCCCAGGTGAATCAACGCGTCCACCTGCAGGGGATGATCTTCGGGCGTCTGGGACATGGCTTCCCCCAACAACGCCTGCGCCCGGGCATACCGCCCCAATCGGAAATGCACGTGAGCCAGGGCGATGAGCGCCTCGGCGATGGCTTCCCCCTCTCCCCGCTCCCGGGCCTCGGCCAGCAGCGTCCGGGCCCGTTGATACGCCGCGGCCACCTTTCCGGCCCGGCAGAGCGACCGGATCTGTTCGATGCGCGCTGGAGGCTCAGAAGTCATGGTTGCACCTCTCCTGGCAAGTATGATAGCACGACGGGCCGGGCGTGTCCAGCAGGCAAATCCCCGAGGGGCGTTCCAAAATTGGGGCGCCCTGGCTGGACAGAATTTGATTCTGGGGGTGTTCCAGATAGCATAAACTTCCGAGGCCTCTATTCACATTGACGTGTGACTCACCTCTGTGCGACAATAGCCCGCATGGACTCCCGCCCCCCCATCTTTCCTCCCAAAAAGACCAAGATCGTCGCCACCATCGGCCCGGCTTCGCAGGATGTCGCCACCCTGGCCCGGATGATGGAGGGGGGCATGAATATCGTCCGCATCAACTTCGCCCACGGCGATGCGGATTCGCACCGGCAGACGGTGACCAATGTGCGAGCCGCTGCCCGGCAAACAGGCCAGCGCATCGCCATCTTCGGCGATCTGCCCGGCCCCAAGATTCGTATTGGCAAACTGGCGCAGGAACCTATCGAGTTGACGAAGGGCGAACGTTTTATCTTGCAAACCAGAGAGCTGGTCGGGGATGAGACCCGGGCCTGTGTTTCTTTTCCGCAATTGCCACATGTCGTCAGGCCGGGCGATAACATTTATCTCAATGACGGTTATATCATGCTCAAGGTGGTGGCGGTGCAGGGGGATGAGGTGATCACCGAGGTGGTCGCCGGCGGTGAATTGCGCTCGCACAAGGGCGTGAACCTACCCGACATCGATCTGGGTATCAGCGTTTTTACCGACGCCGATCGGGAGGCGCTGGCCCTGGCCGCGGAGTTGGCGCTGGATGGCGTCAGTCAATCTTTTGTGGAAAGTGAAGGGGATGTAGAACTGGTGCGGGAAACAGCCGCAGGCATGGGCTATGATCCACTCATCATCGCTAAAATCGAACGCTCGCGGGCGTTACAAAATCTTGACGCGATTTTGCAGGCTGCTGATGCGATCATGGTGGCCCGCGGCGATTTGGGCGTGGAAGTCTCCATAGAGCGGGTGGCTATTTTGCAGAAGGAGATCATCCTGCGGGCCAACCTGCTGTCCAAGCCGGTGATCACGGCCACGCAGATGTTGGAGTCCATGACGCATAACCGGCGTCCCACCCGGGCCGAAGTGGCGGATGTCACCAACGCTATTTTGGATGGCTCTGATTCCATCATGCTTTCAGGTGAGACGGCCATTGGCGCTTATCCGGTCGAAACCGTGCAGATGATGACAAAGATCGCCCAACAGGCGGAAAAATATCTGCAGCAAGTGGATTTTGTCCGGCTGATGCGCCTCGAAGAAAATCTCGATCGGCCCTCTCGCGATGATCTGTTTTCCCTGAACATCAAATTGATATCCGAGACGATGGAGCCAAAGTTGATTGTCGTGCCCAGCCTTACCGGCGCCACTGCCCGCCGCGTGGCCCGTTTCCATATGAATCAGTGGATTCTCGCGGGCAGCCACCGGGAGGCGACCTGTCAGCGCCTGCAATTCTCCTGGGGCGTCTTTCCCCAATCGGTCGATCAGAAATTGGATTGGGATGACGGCGCCGTGCGTCGGGCGTCGGCCCGGCAGTGGTGCGAAGATTTCGGCGTCACTGATGATTTGGTGCTGCTCATCGAGGGCGCCGGCACGCTCCGGGCCAATGACACTCGCCGTATCGACATCGTGGATTTAAGCCAGGACGAATAAAATGACTGTTTCACAACGCCATCAACGTCAATTTTTCCGCAGCATCTCCCTTTTTTCCCGACTTTCGGATGAGGCCCTGGATGAGGTGATGACAGGTTTTCACGTGCGTTTGGTTTCACGCGACGCGTTTTTGTTCATGGAAGGCGAGGAAAGCACGTCGTTTTTCATCGTGGCTGCGGGCCGAGCGCGTCTATTCAAGACTTCATTC
>WGCR01000278.1 GCA_015493675.1 Anaerolineae bacterium | reverse complement strand
ATTATTTTCAGGTCAGGAAGGGATTCTGTTGTATAATCGGGATATGCCAAAGGACAGACCTCTCACCCGGCGCGAAACGGAGATACTGGGACTGATTGCCCAGGGATTGAGCAATGACGAGATCGCTCATCAACTCTCCATCAGCACCAATACGGTCAAGGTGCATGTGCGTAACATCTTCGAGAAGATGGATGTGCAATCGCGCACCGAGGCCACCATCGAGGCGGTCAAGCTGGGGTGGGTGGCGGTGCCGGGGCTGTCTGCGGGCGAGGAGCAGCCCGCCCCGCCGGTGTGGGAGCCGCTGACATGGCGGCCCGCGGCCTGGTTGTGGATCGTGCTGGGAGCCGCGCTGCTGCTGGCCCTGGCGATGGCCTTTTGGCCCACCCAGACATTTTATGCCAGCACCGACGCCCCCGCTTTTAGCACGGATGCCGGTTTGCCCGCCGGCGCGCCATCGGCCCGGGAGGATGTGGCCCGCTGGTCCTTGCTTTCGCCCATGCCCACCGCTCGCAGCCGCGCGGCCGCCGCTGTGCTGGAGGATGGCTGGCATGTCGTCGGGGGTGAGAATGCGACGGGGGATCTGGCTGTGCACGAGTTGTATAATCCCGCCTGGGATCAATGGCAGACGCTGCCGCCCCGGCCGGCGGCCGCACGCGGCGCGGGCGCTGCCGGATTGGGCGGACGGCTTTATGTGGCGGGCGGCTGCGCGGGCGCCGCGGCCCTGGCCCGGCTGGATGTTTTCGATGTCGACGCTGGCGTGTGGCAGGTGGCTCCAGCCCTGCCCGAACCCCGATGCGGTCTGGCGATGACGGTCTGGCGCGATAAATTGTATGTGTTCGGCGGCTGGAATGGCTCACAGGTCACCGACTCGCTGTTCATCTTCGATCCTGTTGCCGGTCATTGGGAAGAAGGACGACGTTTGCCCGAGCCGCGTGCATTTGCGGCAGTGGTTGCGCTTCAGGATGAGATTTATCTGCTGGGAGGCAATGACGGCGCTGCGCAACGGGCCGAAGTGTGGCGTTATGATCCCAATGCTGACGCCTGGACGGACGCGCCTTCTCTTCCCCAGCCCCGCAGTGGTCTGGCGGTTGCGGCCGACGCCGGTTCCCTCTATGTGGTGGGCGGCGGCGAGGGCGAAGATTCCTATCCACACGAGCGGTTTGATCTCACCAGCCAGAGTTGGTCCACCATCGATGCGCCCCGGCGCGGCCCCTGGCATCATGCCGTCGCCGCCATGATCGGCCCCAACATGCACGTGGCGGGCGGCTGGGGCGGCGATTATCTCGCCATCCACGAGGTCTACCAGGCCTCCCACCTGCTTTTCCTGCCCGCTCAGGGCGGACAATGACGCTGCGACGTCGCTCCGCCTTTGCCTACATCCCCGGCGACGCCAGTTTTTTGATCTTGTCAAACGTCTCCCGCCAACTGATGGGACTCAACCCCAGCTTCTGACGCAGGGTCTCGGGAGGCGTCCCGAAACGATAAGCCCGCACCGCGGAGGTCCAGCGCAGGATTTCGAAGGAGACGTGGTTGCGAGGCAAACCCGCGGCTTCCGCCAGATCGGAGAGAACATATTCCAGGTTGCGGGGGCTGCATTCGAAGAGGCGTTCTTTGGGCTTGTATTTGCGCAGATATTGTTTGTAGACGGGCGAGAAATCGGGCCTCAGAAACAGTTTTCGTTCTTTGTGCGCGTAGCGCGGATCGCTGTATCGCACCATCACGACTGGCTCGCGCGGATTCGAGAGATCGATGTCGGACAGCGCCAGATTCATGATCTCATTTTTCTTCATAGCCGTCTGCAGCAAGATGGTCACCAGCAGGTAGGGGCGGGCGTCAGGTTTGCGGGGGGACCAAAGCATGTCTCGGGCAGTGCTTTGCAGGCGCTCTGTTTCAGTGTCGGTGAGGATGCGGGGCAAGGGCGCGCGGGCGCTGCGCTGCACCACCGCGGTTGCAGGGTTCGACGTAAGAATGCCCGTTTCGAATAGCCATCCGAAGAAGGATTTAATAGAGGTGACCCGTCGGGCGTAGCTTTTGGGCTTGCAGCCGATGAGTTTCCCTGTTTTCTCACTTTTGCGTTCATGGCATAGCCAGTGTAAGAACGCATTGAGTTCTTCGGTGGTGATATCGCCCAGTGCAGGATTTTCGTTTCGTTCGGCGAAATATTTCCGCAGCAGCCTGATATCTCCCAAAAACGCCTTAATGGTGTTCAGAGATTTTCCCTGTTGCTCCATGTAGGTGCGGTAGGGGGCATAGGCGGCCGTGAGTTTGCTGCTATCAGTAATCTCCTGAGGAAGATCACTGACTGGCTCTGGGGGTTTGCCGGGATCGATGGGCTGGTTGGCCTGGCTGAAAAGGTCTTCTGGGGGCATGGCACTATCTGGAAATTGATGAAAAAGGTGTTATTCGCGTAGCCAGTGATTATTTTTCCCATCTTACACCTAACTGATGATTGTGTCAACCAGCCTGGTGGGGATGTTTCTATTCCGGACTGTATACTGCTTGAGGTGTTTTTGCACGTCCCGGAAGGATGCAAGCAGAGATTGCCACAATCCTGCCGGAGACTTGCAATGACATGATCTCTCGGGGGCGTAGATAGAACGCAGATAACGCAGAAAAAACTGATCTACGCAGATAAGAACAGATAAAATCAGGATAATCTGCGAGGATCTGCGGTCATCGGATGTGTCTGCGTTCCATTTTTCATTAGATGTTATCGGAAATAAGAAAGTGTTTCTCACGTCTGGCATAATGCTGCTGCCGACAAGGCTCAATGATTAATGAACAATGATTAAAGGCTAAATCAGCGTAGTTTTCACTTTAATCATTGTTCATTGATCATTGATTCGGACGTGATTGGGCGAAAGGTTGATAGCTCACCTCGCCGCAGGTTATTTCCGATAATATCTATTCGTTATCTGCCGCGCAGCCGCTCATGCGGTGCAGGAAATGGAATGATGGGGTGGTTGGCCTTTGCATATTCGATCATTTCATAGGAAAATAGCATTTATCTTAACGTCTGTTCGCTTTTTTGGAGATATGTTTGATGACATGGAACGAATTGTTCAAGCAATTGCTGGAAGCGCTTCTCAATTTCTTGCCTAATCTTATTGCTTCTATTGTGATTTTTCTGGCTATGCTTTTTCTGGCGGCGTGGCTGGCTAAAATCGTACACAACGCGCTGCACCAGCGAGATGTTCGAAGAGAATTGGTCACTTTGTCTTCCCGGATTGTTCGTTGGTCCACAATCATTTTTGGAGTGCTCTGGGCGTTGCAGGTGATCGGCTTCAATATCTCCGCTTTTATCGCCGGATTGGGCGTTACCGGGCTTGTTATTGGTTTCGCTTTGCAGGATATCAGCAAGAATTTCACGGCAGGCGCTTTATTAATGGTGCAGGAGCCTTTCAGCCTTGGGGATTATATTTCGGTGTCGGGCAAGGAGGGAGAAGTCATTGATGTGCATATGCGGGCGACAGAATTGTTGTCTCCGGATGGCCTGCAGGTGCTGATTCCCAATGCTGATGTTTTTTCCAGTGCGATTATCAATTATTCGAGGACGGAACGGCGTCGCGTTTCCCTGTCGATTGGGGTTTCATACGATTCGGATCTGCAAAAAGTGACTGAGACGACTCTGCAAGCCATTCGCGCTGTCCCGGGCCTGTTGAATGATCCTGAGCCGGTGCTTTTCTTTCATCATTTTGGTGAGAGTTCCATCGATTTCACCATTCGATATTGGTTCGATA
Source organism: Anaerolineae bacterium (assembly GCA_015493675.1). GTDB lineage: Bacteria > Chloroflexota > Anaerolineae > J102 > J102 > M2005. The sequence continues at coordinate 2,668 of WGCR01000278.1, read as the reverse complement.
CTGCCGAGAGCAATTATTTTTCCGCCCAGGATATCGGCGTGAAAGCCATCAAGCAGGCTTTTGCGCGGGAGAACATCGAGATACCTTTCCCGATTCGTACTGTGCTCATGTCCGGAACGGTATGATTTGGGCGTCAAAAATTTTGTATCATCCTGAAGGATCGGCAGCAGCGAGGTTTCTCGCGAATAATAACCCGATGCAACAATGGCTCCACTGAAAAAAGGTTATTTCACCACGGAGACACGGAGGACACGGAGAAAATAGTAGCAGTTCACAGAGAAACTTCTCTCCGAACCTCGCCTTTTCCTTCCTCCGTGCACTCTGTGCCTCCGTGGTGAAGGTTTTTTCAGTATAGCCAACAATCAGTTTTCACCTCATCAGCCTGTTGCCGTTTAACGGCCGAATCGACACCCCCACCCGCCATTCGCCTCTTTTGATTTTTCCCATGTCTGAATCCATCTTGCCCCAAAAAGATACGCCTGTCCCTTCCGAACGCCTTTCGATTTTCGCCCGCTGGCGTGTGGCTGTGCAGCAATGCAATGCCCCGGATATTCATCACGCCGATTTTATTACCCGCTGGCTGGTCATCGCCCGGGCCTGCGTTTTCTCCATGACTCTGACCTCCGGAATCATCGGTGCGCTGCTGGCTGCGGAGCTGGGCGGGCATTTTGGCTGGCGAGAGTTCGGATTGGCGCTGTTGGCCATCATTGGTTTGCTGGCTGCTCATGCCACCAATAATCTGATTAACGATTGGGTGGACACCCGACGCGGGGTGGACACTGAGGATTATCCTCGCGGCCAATATGCCACCCATCCCCTGCTGGGCGGCCTGACCACGCCCAATCGCCTGCTCATCGGCGCAGGCCTGCTGACGCTGCTGGATGTGGGCGTTATGCTCTTTCTGGCATCGGTGCAAGGCCCGCTGGTGATCGTTTTCGCCCTTTCCGGTTTTTTGTTGAGCATGGGATACACCAGCATCCTCAAGCGTTTTGCGTTGGGAGAGATTACGGCGTTGATCGTGTGGGGGCCCCTGATGATTGTGGGAACATACTATTCAATTACCGGCCAATTGACGCCCAATGTCTGGTGGGCTTCCCTGCCCTATGGACTCATCGTGGCTTCGGTGCTGATCGGCAAGCATATCGACAAAATGCCCGACGACGCCCGCGCGGGCATCCATTCCCTGCCCGTGCTTTTGGGCCAAAAGCGCTCCATTACCCTGCTCAAGGCGACCTTTGTTCTCTTTTATCTGTTGATCTTTGTGCTGGCTTTTCAGGGGGTGCTGGGTTTCTGGATTTTGGTGACAGTCCTGGCAGGAGGGCGCCTGCGTACGGTGTGGTTGGCGCTTTCTCTGCCCAAACCCAAGGAGCGGCCTGAAAACTGGCCCGTATGGCCGTTGTGGTATGTGGGGTGGAGCATGTACTTCAACCGCGCCGCGGGCCTGTTGTTCATCGTCGGGCTTCTCATGAATATCGCAGCCAGTGTGGTTTTCGGGCAATAGAGAATGGCCGAAAATGGTACTACCAAGGTCGCACCACCACTTTTTTGCCACGAAGACGCGAAGAGAACGAAGGTGCGAAGCCTTTTTCTTTATTTTTCGGCATGGTTCAAAATAGGCGTTTTGGAGCTTGACAAATTGGCTGTGGAATACTGGATATTGGATATTGTGGATATTGCCACTGTTCCGGGGTGATTCGAATACCAAGTGCCAAATATCAACTATCAGCTATCCTGTTGCGAAAGACCTGGTAGGCGCTTAACGGAATTAGATCGAAAAAAGTCTCGATCTCTGTGCACAACTGCACCCCGGCTTGGCCGGCTGCGGTAATGGCCGAGTGATGAACATTTACAAATCAGGACGGTGATAGTGGCGTTTGCCACGCCCGCCCGGCGCAGATGCCAGGGGCGACGCCCTGGAAGCAGGCATTGGCCGATATTCCACCTGGTCAACGTCAGCGGCCCAGGCGGCGCGGGAGGCTACCTCCGGGAGGTGGGGGCGAGGATGGAGGCAGAAGCCAGCGCCTGGGTATGACTGCCCGCTGGCAAGCAAGCAGGAGGCGATCCCCCACCTCCCGGAGGTCTTTCATTGAACGCCTTCCTGCCGCTGGCGGGGAGCCGATAAGGAAGCTGCCCAGACTTGAGTCGGCCATCGTCCGGCTACATGCCGCCCCGCAGGGGGCGCATCGTCCGAGCACGGTCTCGGACGATGCCTAGAATCTGTCAAGTTCCCAATAGCCAAAAGTGAACCATGCCGGAATTATAATAGACATTATCGGAAATAAGAAGGTCTTTTTCCATGCCTGGCATCGTGCTAATGCTGACAAAGGTCAATGATTAATGAACAATGATTAAAGGCTCGATCAGCGTAGTTTTCACTTTAATCATCACTCATTAATCATTGATTCGGGCATGATTGAGCGAAAATCGGAGAGTCCGCCTCGTAGTGAGTTGTTTCCAATAATGTCTAATCATGTTTGGCCGCTTGTCTGCCATCGCAGACAGGCTAATTTGCGCCCCAGAACCGAATTCCATTCGGTCAGTGCGCCCAAATTTGGGAACGCCCCCTGAAATTTGATTTTTTATTTTTCAAAAAACAATACACACGGTATAATATGATAGAGTTTTATTCAACCCATTTCATTATCAAGAGTTGGCTTTCCTGCAAGGT
>WGCR01000277.1 GCA_015493675.1 Anaerolineae bacterium | reverse complement strand
CGATGAAACGACTTCCCGCTGAAAGGACTCGCCTTCGACGAAAAGAAGGGAGCCCGAAGCAAAACGCTCGGGAAAATCGGTAAGTTGTTTGACTTTGATTTCGCCGCGAACGCCGTGGGCGCTGATAATGCGACCCACTGCCAGATAAGCCTCTCGCATGCTCATCGTCCCGCCTGTCTCAAGCCGACATCAGTCGATATCGACAACAATGCGCATCCCCTGGCGGGTGGCAGCGGCTTTGGCCACCAGCCTGATAGACTGAGCGGTGCGGCCTTTCCGGCCAATCAGACGTCCCACATCGCCCGGGGCGGCAGTGACATCCACATAAAGGGTGTTTCCCACGCGATGGGAGTCCACCTCCACCTGTTCCGGATTTTCGACCAGCGATTGGGCGATATATTCAATCACGTTCTGCATAGTTTCCTCAGAGGGAAGAAGCGCCGCCCCGTGGCTCGGGGCGGCGTTCATGAAATTGGGATTTCAGTGAAATGCGCCGGGAATCAAGCAGCTTCCGAAGTGGCTTCTGCAGCTTCGGCAAGCTCTGCTTTCTTCAGCAGACGCGCCACGGCTTCGCTGGGCTGGGCGCCCTGGCTCAACCAATAACGAGCGCGTTCGTTGTTGACCTCGAAACTGGGGGGATTGGTGCGGGGATTATACCATCCCAGGATCTCGATGAATTTGCCATCACGGGGCGAGCGCTGATCGGCCACCACGATACGATAGGAAGCCTGTTTCTTCGCTCCTGTGCGGCGTAGTCTGATTCGTACCATTGCTAGAGTCTACTCCTGAATTTATTGGCTCAGAGCCTTGATGATAAGGTTGAGGGCTGAATTGAGTAATAAGCCACTGACCGATGGTCATTGTGGCGGGATAACGTGAAAAGAGAGGGGCGGGCGCTCACAGGCCCATGCCGCCGAAGAGTCCGCCCAAACCGCCGCGTTTGCCCGATTGCAATTGCTTCATCAGGCGCTGCATCTGGCGGAATTGAGAGAGCAATTCGTTGACTTCCTGCACGGTGACGCCGGAGCCCCTGGCCACGCGACGTTTGCGGCTGGCATTGATGATGCGAGGGTTGCGGCGTTCTTCCAGGGTCATGGAGCTGATGATGGCCTCGATATGGCGCAGTTGTTTGTCGGTGGCTTCGTGGTCGATTTCCTTGGCCATCTTGCCCATGCCGGGAATCATGCCCAGCAGGCTGGAAAGCGGCCCCATTTTGCGCACCTGGCGCATCTGTTTGAGAAAATCATCCAGATCGAATTCGCCTTTTCGCAGCTTTTTCTCCATCTTGGCTGCGTCTTCCTTATCCATCACTTCTTCGGCTTTTTCGATCATGGTGAGAACATCACCCATGCCGAGGATGCGGGAGGCCATCCGATCAGGATAGAAGGGTTCCAGGCCATCCAGTTTTTCGCTGACGCCAACGAATTTGATGGGCACGCCGGTGACCGCACGCATGGAGATGGCTGCGCCGCCGCGGGCGTCGCCATCCACCTTGGTCAAGATCAACCCGGTGAGACCCACCTGCTTGTGGAAATCGGTGGCCACGCGCACCGCTTCCTGACCGGTCATGGAATCAGCCACCAGCAGCACTTCGTTGGGATTGGAAAGCGCTTTGATCTTGACCAGCTCATCCATCATCTGCTCGTCGATGGTAAGTCGGCCGGCGGTGTCGATGATGACGACGGTGCGGGCTTCCTGCCGGGCCCGGCGCAGCGCCCGATTGACGATCTCGGGTGGAGGCGGCTCGATGCCCTCGCTGTGCACAGGAATATCAAGCTGTTCGCCCAGGACTTCTAGCTGCTTGACCGCGGCCGGACGGTAGGTGTCGGCTGCCACCAGCAACGGGCGTTGTCCCTGTTTGCGCAGACGCCGGGCCAATTTGGCGGCAGTGGTCGTTTTACCGGAGCCTTGCAAGCCCACCAGCATGATCACATGCGGCGGATTGCCGGAGAGATTCAACGGCTCGGCCTCGCCCAGCGTCTCGATCAACTCCTCATGCACGATCTTGATCACCTGCTGAGCAGGCGAAAGGCTGTGCGTGACATCTGCACCGATCGCGCGCGTTTTCACCCGGGCGATGAAGTCCTTCACCACCTTATAGTTGACGTCAGCTTCCAGCAACGCCAGGCGAACCTGCCGCATTGCCTTGTCGACATCAGCCTCGGTGAGACGGCCTTTCTTGCCCAGGTTTTCAAAGACATCCTGGAGTTTATCGGAAAGATTATCAAACACGGCGTTAAATCATCATAACTGAATGACGGGCGCGGGGATGCGCCAAATAGTAATTGTAATAGCTGGCTCTATTTTGGTCAAATCTGGGCCACTTCCAATCTCCTCATTCCCCGCCGAAGAGGACCTTCCCAAAAGTGATGAAAGGCGTCCCAAATGAGTTGAAAAATGCCAAATGGCGTTGCTGGCGCACAGGCATGTTTGCCAGCGCCGCCGCAGACGCCTGGGGGCACCAGACAACGCCCGCTGGAAGCGGACCGCCCCTTTCCCGTTTGCAGGGCATCGCTTTGTAGCCCGACGGCTTCAGTCTCGGGCATTGCGGCAAGCATGCCGCCAAAAAATAAGACACGTCTGCGTGATAAAAAAGGCTAGAGTCTGTTATGAACTTCTCGCCAATTTCCAAGCGTTTTCGTATCGATTACCTTTCGATTCGCCGCGGATGACACTGAAAAATCGGATTAGCGCTGATTTTCGCAGAAAAATCCTTCTACAATCCGAAAAATCCGCGGGAATCTGTCGCATCCGCGT
>WGCR01000276.1 GCA_015493675.1 Anaerolineae bacterium | reverse complement strand
ATTTTAATTCCTCATCGGCGTGCAGTCGATCATGGCATCTGCTTCGTAAATAGGACGCAGATGAACGCGGATGAACGCGGATAAATCGTGAAAATCTGTGACCGAAGGCCGTGGAAATCCGTGTCCTCATTTTCATTCCTCATCGGCGTGCTGCCGCTCATGGCGTCTGTTCCCGAATCAAGTCCATCAACTCGCCCACGGTGTCGGCATCGAACGCGAAGCGAGTGTTGGCAAGCTGAAAGAGCTCGGGCAAGGAGCGGGTGTAGCCGGCGGCCAGGGCCCGGCGATAATCGGCCACGGCCTGAGTCTGATCGTTCAACGCATTACGCCACACCTGCAACGCGCCCATCTGGGCCAGACCATACTCGATGTAGTAGAAGGGGGAGCCGAAGATATGCCCCTTGCGCTGCCATCCCGTGGCCTTTTCCGCATCCAGACCCGAGTAATCGATGCCTGGCAGGAAACGATCCCACAGCTCTGCCCATTTAGCGTCCAGATCGCTGGCAGTGACATCCTCGGGCGACTCGGTGTAGAGCCAGTGCTGGAATTTGTCGACCACCGCCATGTAAGGCAAGAAGGTGACCACGCCGAATAATTGCTCGATCACAGCCCGGCGATAATCGGCCTCGTCATATACGCCGCCCTGCGCCTTGCGCCAATAGGGCATACTCAGTTGCTCCATAGACATGGACGCCACTTCAGAAAACTCCATGGGCGAGTGGTAGTTCCAGAGGAGACTTTGGTGCTGGAATGCCTCGAAGAAGTGGAATGCGTGGCCGCCTTCGTGCATCAACGTGCGGAAATTACGATGCGTGCCAACTGCGTTCATGAAGATGTAGGCCCGACCACTGATGGGAAAGCTGTTCATGTAGCCGCCCGGAGCTTTGTTTGGACGGGACGCCATATCCAGGAAGCCATCCCGCATGGACTGGAAATAGTCGCCGAAGTCGGGATGCACCTGGTTGAATACCCGTTGGCCCGCTTCCTCTAACTCTGCGACATCGGAGAAAGGATGCAGAGGCTGGGGATTAGGGTCCACCGTAGGCAGCCAGGGACTGCCGACGCCGGTCTCCCACGGGCGCAGACGCGCCACCCCGATCTCGTCGGCCAGATGGCGGTACATCTCCGTAGCCAACGGCACGACCTTTTGCTCGATGGCATCATGAAAAGTCAGACAGTCATCGGGCGAGTAGTCGAAGCGTCCGCGCTCGATCCATGCGTAATCGCGATAGGTGGGATAATGCGCATTCTTAGCAAGCTGCCGCCGCCGGGAAAGCAGATCCAGAAAGAGATCATTCAACTCCTGGCGCGGGGCAAGATAGGCGTTCATGATCTTGCGCCAGGCCCGCTCGCGATCCTCTCTGTTTCGATCCGACAACAACGCCTCGGCCTGGGGAATGGTCAGAACTTCATCCTGCCAGTCAATACTTAGGCCGCCGATGATCTCCTGATAGCGCTTGCTGCGCAGTTGCAGCTCGGTGATGATGGGAATGTTTTCCTCTTTGAATAACGCCAGCTCGGCCTTGAATCGGCGATGCACCTCTCTGGTTTCGTCATCAGGACGATAGTCGCTGACTGATAACCATTTTTCTTTGAGCTGATGTTCAGCTTTTTGCCACTGGGGAAAGACTTCCTGCACGATTTTTTTGAAACGGGCGTCGGCCTCTGCATCTGCGGTGTTTTCGGTGATGGCCCGGTAGATCCAGGCGACTTCTTCATCCAGGACAGATTCCAGATCGCTCCATCGCTGAAGCCAGGCCCGGACAGTTTCCGGCGTAAGGTCGACTGCCAGCAGGGCCTCGATATGGGGCTGAATGCTATTCCAATCCTGGGCGTCGACGTCGGGGTAAGCGTGTTCCATGAGAAAATTCCTTTTATCGAAAGATGTGATTTTTTATGCTGTGACCAAAGTCCTACTGCATTATACCTTGCAAGTGCTAAAATAGAGGAAAGTAAGGTTATTACCAACAAAATCTCACAATGCTGCAAAGGAGATTAAACCATGAAATTACAGTTTTGGGGAGCCGCCCGCACCGTAACCGGCTCTATGCATCTGCTGGAAGTCAATGGCACAAAAATTTTGTTGGATTGTGGCCTTTATCAGGGCAAGCGCAAGCTCAGCTATGAGCGCAATCTCAATTTCCCTTTTGATCCTAAAGAGATCGATGTGATGGTGCTCTCCCATGCCCATATTGATCACTCGGGCAACATTCCAAACCTGGTGCGGCAGGGCTTCAAGGGCAATATCTACACCACCCACGCTTCGCGTGATCTCTGCGCCGCCATGCTGGAGGATAGCGCCCGCATCCAGGAGCAGGACATCGGCTATCTGAACAAGAAACGTCGCCGCAAAGGCGAGCCGCCGCTGGAGCCATTATACACGGTGCAGGATGCTCTGGGCAGTCTGCCTTATTTCATCGGCGTGCCCTACTGGCGGCCCATTCCCATCGCACCGGGCGTCACGCTCACCTTCCACGACGCCGGACACATTCTGGGCAGCGCCATTGTCGAGCTGGAGATCAAGGAGAAGGGTGAGACCAAGCGGCTGGTGTTTTCGGGAGACCTGGGGCGTCGCGGGCTGGCTATTCTACGTGATCCTGAGTTTCTGGATAGTGCTGATTATCTTATCATGGAAAGCACTTATGGCAGCCGATACCATGAAACTTTCGAAGACGCCACGCATAAACTGCGGGATATCAGCATTCGGGCGAATAAGCAGCGGGGCAGACTGTTGGCGCCCTCTTTTGCTGTCGGGCGCACGCAAGAGCTGGTGTACCGACTGAACAAGCTGCGCAAGGATAAGGACATCCCGGAATTTCCCATCTACGTGGATTCACCCCTGGCAGTGAATGTGACAGAGGTGTTCCGGCTGCATCCTGAATGTTATGACGCCGAAGTCCGTGAATTCATGGCTGAGAATGATAATCGCAGCCCCTTCGGCTTCCACTTGTTACGCTATGTGCGCAGCGTCGAGGATTCCAAATCCTTGAATTTCGTCTCCAATCCGGTGATGATCATCGCCGCGTCGGGCATGTGCGAGGGCGGACGCATTTTGCATCATCTCAAGAACAACATCTCGGACCCAAACACGACCATTCTGTTTGTGGGATATCAGGCTGAGAATACATTGGGACGCAAGATTTTGGATGGGGTGAGCCCGGTCCGTATTTTTGGAGAGATGTATGAAGTTCGGGCCAGGGTGGAGCGTATCGACGGGTACAGCGCTCATGCCGATCGGGCGGGCCTGCTGGAATGGGCGGAGCATTTCGATCGGAAGCGGATGAAACATATCTTTCTGGTGCATGGCGAGGAGGAAGGTTACACATCCCTGGCTTCCGGGTTACGGGAGAAGGGATTCGCTCAGGTGACTGTGCCCGAGCGGGGAGACTCGTTTGATTTGTAAAAAAAAGGCCTTCAGGGGCAAAACCTGGAGGCCTTTTGTTTATAATTTCGATAAAATGATCGGGCCTTTTGGGGTAATGGCCAGGGTGTGTTCAAACTGGGCTGAGAGAGAATGGTCTTTGGTGATGACGGTCCAGCCGTCGTCCAACAAGAGCCATTCCGGCCTGCCCAGATTGATCATGGGCTCGATGGTGAAGACCATTCCCGGCCGTAGCTTGGGCCCGCGCGTGGGCATGCGCACATGTGAGACCGAGGGGGGTTCGTGCAATTCGCGGCCGATGCCGTGTCCGCCCCATTCGCGCACCACGCTCATGCCGCGGGCCTCGACAAAGTCCTGGATGGCTGCGCCGATGTCATAGAGATACGCACCCGGTTGCGCCGTCTTGATCCCGACATAAAGGGCCTGTTCGGTTACTTCCAGCAGGCGTCGGGCCTCCTCAGAGATTTCCCCCACCGGATAGGTCACGCAGGCGTCGCCGCACCAGCCGCGCAAACGCAATCCAATGTCCACACCGATAATGTCTCCCTCCTCGAGGATGCGGTCATCAGGCAGTCCGTGGCATATCTCATGATTGACCGAGGCGCAAATGGTGCCGGGAAAAGGGGGCGTATTGCGACTGCCGCCGGTGTATCCCTTGTAAAGCACTTTGGCCCCGTGCTTGATGATAAACTCCTCGGCAATGCGATCGAGATCGCTGAGTTTCGCTCCCGGCTTCACATAGTCCCGTAGCATTTCGAAGGTTTGAGCGACCAGGCGATTGGCGTCCCGCAGCTTCTGGATTTCTTTTTTTGATTTCAACTGGGTGTTTCGAAACATGTGTGTACTCACTTGTTGGATTGACGCGCCAACACGCGGTAATCATCCTGGCGGCGGGTGATGTGTTCCCGATCCAGATGTTCGAGAAATGCGAGGATGTATTTGCGGCTGGCGCCAAAAAGATCGCGGCATTCGGCTACCGTGATCTGACCATGCTGCTGCAAGTAATCGATCGTTCGAGTCACCATCTCTTTGTAGATGTCACGGGCGAACAAGATATCTGTTCCCAGCTTGATCAAATCGCCCCGCTGAATCAGGGCTGCCAGCATTTCACTATCGATGATCTCCAGGGTTTGTCGCACCGATGGCGGGGTGTAGGGCTGCGCCCGAAAGCGGGCCAGCAAATCATCCACAGCCTTTTGCTGGCGGGCGTTGAACGCAGGCGTGAAATCGGCCAGCGCCAGATAGCCATGCTCTTCCTGGAGCAGCCCCTCGTCCAGCGCCCGGTCGACAATGGCGTTGAATGTGCGGGGTGACCAGCCTGTGCGCGGTTGGATGCGGCTCTTCAACTCCTCCCGCACCATGCCCAGCCAGGCGGGATGCGCCGTGTGGTAATCATCCAGGACGCGGCGCAGGCGCTTGCCAATGCGCTCCCAGCCGGCGTCGGTCATCATGGCGTCCGGCATCAGCGGCCAGGCCCGCTCCTCCGCCAGCAGGATGTTCAGAGCGTTTTGCGTCTGTGCGGGCGATAGTTGCAGCGCCTCTTCGATTTCAGGCGGGGCAATGGGGCCCCGCTCGGAGATGATGAGCTCTGCCAATTCCACCGGATCATTGCGAAGCAACACATCAAACCGATGGAAAAGATGGGGCTGATGGCGTTTATGGCGACGCCGGGGCGTCGGATCGACGATGACGCCGCCCGCCAGCGTGGCGCTGGGCGATGGCCGCCGGATGATAAAATGATCGCCGCGGCCGACGGCGACCGGGTCGCGTAGCTCAATCTGCGCCCAGGTTTCCTCTCCAGGCAATAAATCGTTCTCCTCCAGCAGCCGCAACCTGCCGATGGTTTCAGCAGATCCGCTGTGAAAAGTGATTTCCATATTGTGCTTGAGGATTGCGGGCGCATCATGCCAGGCCCGCAGGCGCACATCCACCCGCTTCGCGCTTTTCAGCCAGCCCGCCGTAGTCAGCACCTGGCCGCGATACAGGTCTGTGGGATGCAGACCGCCGAGATTGACGGCGACGCGTGAACCGGGCAGCGCTCGTTCCAACTGTTGTTTGTGAGATTGCAACCCGCGAATGCGGGCCTTGAGGCCGCCCGGTTCGATCACGACTTCATCGCCAATTTGCAGCACGCCTTCTTTCAACGTGCCTGTCACGACCGTGCCGAAGCCGGATATGCTAAAAGCCCGATCAATAAACAACCTGGGCGGGCCCGCCACAGGTTGCGGCGGCGCTTGCGCCAGCACATCCGCCAGCGCCTGCAGCAGATCATCCAAACCTGTTCCGGTATAAGCTGACACCGGGATAACGGGCGCATTGGCCAGCGATGTGCCCGCCAGCTCATCCCGCACCTCTTCCTGCACCATTTCCAGCCATTCTTCGTCCTCGGCCAGGTCGATCTTTGTCAGCGCCACCACCCCGCGCGGCGTTTGCAACAGATCGAGAATCGCCAGATGCTCATGAGTTTGGGGCATGACGCCCTCATCTGCAGCCACTACCAGCAGTGCTGCATCCACCGCGCCAATGCCCGCCACCATATTTTTGATGAAATCAATGTGTCCCGGCACATCAACGATTCCTACCGGCTCGCCATCAGGCAGGGTCAGCCAGGCAAATCCCAGATCGATGGTCATTCCCCGTTGCTTTTCCTCTTGCAGTCGATCTGGGTCGATGCCGGTGAGGGCCTGAATCAGGGTTGATTTACCATGATCGACGTGGCCGGCAGTGGCGATAACTTTCATGGGTGATCAGGCGGGCTGCTCCGTCATTTTATATTTTTTATAGAGCGTTTCCCGCTTCTCAGCCATGGTTTGCATCTGCGAAAGCCATTTTTGGGATTCCCTGAGTTGCGTCTGGCTCTGCTCATCCAGGACTGCCCACAAAAATTGCAGGAGCTCCTCAAAGAGATCGATTTTTTTCTGAATAATGGGAAAACGGTCGTTCACGGCAGCATTTGTTTTTTCCTGCTGATCCCACCGATATTGCCAGTCGAGAAGCTGCTTTTTCCAGAGCTTCTCATTGTCAGCCTGAAAAGCTTCCATATCCTTTTTCATGCGCTCTTCAGCCAGACGTTGCAAAGCCGCAACCTGCTCCTGTTCCCTTTGCATGGTCTCGCGGAATTTCTCCAATTCAAGCAGCGTGCGCCGGATATCATCCTTAAGCGCCATCATCTCGTTGAAGCGCTGGCGTTGATCTTCGATGAGCGTCAGTTGCGCTTCCAACGTCTCCTGCCATTCCGCCATCTGGCGCTGCCGATCGGCGTCCGCCAATTTCAACGATTCGATAAACTGAGTCTGCGTGCGTTTCAGATCATCGATGGTTTCCGGAATGGGGGTAACGATTCCTTCCGTCTTTTGCAGTTTATATTCCAGCAACTGGAGCTTGTTGGCCGCGGCTTCGAGGCGCTTGAATAGTTCGATGTTTTCCTGTTGCAATTGGGCAATGCGTTTGTTGTCGTGGTTGCGTTGCTCAATGAGGTAGGGAAGGCCGCGAGTGCGTTCATCGATATCCTTATTGATATTGTTCAGGTCATGGCGCAAGGCGATGGTGATTTCGCTTAGGCGCTGCACTTCGGTCTTGCGTATTTTCTGCTCCTCTTCCAGGGAGCGGATTCGTCCCAGGTCTTTCCTCAACTCGGCAACAGATCGGGAGATCGTTTCGCGATCGGTCATGCGGGATTGTTCCAGCTCGCGCCGCATCTTGGCCATTGCATCGGCCTGAGCATTCACCATGATGGTCAACTCATTGCGGGTGTTCTGGAGCGATTCATCGATTTGATCGAATCGTCCGAGTTGCATCTTGGCGCTGGAAAGCTGCACCTCCAGGGATTTGATACGCCGGGCTTGTTCCTGCAGCGTGCTGGTTTGCGCCTCGACGCGTTGTTGGAGTTTGGTGAGCTCTTCCCGATCCCGGCGATGTTGTTCGTCGAGCCAGGTCACCATTTGGGCCAGTTGCGTGGTGTCCATAAGGTATCTGCTAACGGATGAGTAGGAAATATTGGAAAATCGGTGAGGGTTGAAAGCGCATTATAGCATATTTCGGCGCCAGGAGGGGGAAAGATAAGGGGCGTCTCATCAGCGAAACGCCCCTTATGGCTCTTATTTACGCCAGTCGTAAAACCCGCGGCCCGATTTCCGGCCCAACAGGCCCGCCGCGACCATCTGCCGCAGCAAAGGGGGCGCTTTGAAGTTGGGATCGCCGTATTCTTCATACAATACATCAGCCACAAACAGCGTGGTGTCCAATCCCACAAAGTCGGTCAGAGTCAGGGGGCCCATGGGATGATTGAGCCCCAGCTTGACGCCGGCGTCGATATCCTCCTTGGTGGCCAGGCCCGATTCGTACATGCGGATAGCGTCCAGCAGGAAGGGGATGAGCAGACGATTGACGATAAAGCCGGGACTGTCTTTGGCTATGATCGGTTTTTTGCCCATACGCTCGCCGATCTCCCGGGCCGTGGCCAGCGTCTCATCGCTGGTGAGAATGCCGCGAACCAGTTCCAGCAGGGCTATTACCGGCACGGGATTGAAAAAGTGCATGCCCACGACCTTATCGGGGCGGTTGGTGACTGCGGCCAGGGCGGCAATGCTGATAGAGGACGTGTTGGAGGCCAGGATCACGTCGGGACGGGTGACTTCATCCAGTTTTTTGAAAATGCTCCGCTTGAGATCGATATTTTCGGAGACCGCCTCGATGGACATATCCACATCTGCGAATGCATCCAGCCCCACCACGCCCGTGATGCGGGCCTTGATAGCCGCCATTTCGCCTTCATCCAACTTACCCTTTTTCACTGCTCGCCCCAATGACTTGTCGATGCGGGCCAATCCCGCCTGCAAAAAATCATCGTTGGCTTCCGAAACGATCACATTAAAACCGGTTCTTGCGGCGACTTCCACAATGCCGGAGCCCATCAGGCCGCAGCCGATGACGCCGATTGTCTGAATGTTCATGGTCTTTTGCTCCTTTGCAAAATGTTGTTGAGATATGATTGGCTTCACTGAAAAAAGGTTATTTCACCACGGAGACACGGAGGACACGGAGAAAATAGTAGCAGTTCACAGAGAAATTCCTCTCCAAACCTCGCCTTTTTCTTCCTCCGTGCACTCTGCGCCTCCGTGTTGAAGGTTTTTTCAGTATAGCCATGATTGAGTCAATGTATCTGATTATCTGTGAAACGACAAGCGCAATACATGAAAAGCTAACTTTTACTCAGCGTAGCTGGATTTTAGTCCCAGCACTTGTTCAATCTCTTTCTTGAGCTGGTTTTGTTCATCGAACAGCTCTTGCCACAACGCTCTGAAAGGATGATCCGGGATGTTCAATCGCTCCTGATACCATTTTAGAGACATGAGGATGCCGTGATGAATATAACGCAGCGCCGTTTCAGGCGTTTGCCGCTTCTTCGCCTGTTCGATCAATGTGCTGTCGGGCTGAATACGCGATGGGGCATAGTCATATTGACGCAATGTGCGAGATAAACGATGAATGATAGATTGTTCCACTTGCATCATGCGCCGAATGAAAACGGAGTCCTTGCCATCAGGTCGATTCCGCAGAAAATAGGCGCCGATTTCAATCCAGGCGGTGTGGAATTTCAAATTTGTGATGACGTCCTGCAAAAAACGATCGGGCATGGCCTTTTTGGAGAAAAGAAGGTGGGAATGCAAAATGACGGATTGTTTTGATTAGACATTATTGGAAATAAGAGAGTCTTTGCTTACGCTTGGCGCTATGCTGCTGTGGGCAAGGCTCAATGATGAGGGCTAAATCAGTGTGGTTTTCACTTTAATCGTTGGTAACTATACAGGTATCCCACACAACGCTTTGCCACGAAGGCGCGAAGGTTTAAGAAGACACGAAGAAAACCTTCTATTTTTCCCTTCGTGTCTTTGTGGTTTTTACCTCGATATGAAAGGTAGGTGTATGGTTACAATCGTTGTTCATTAATCATTGATTCGGTTATTTCCAATAATGTCTATTATACTACAATCTGGACGAGGAAACTTAAGTGACCGAATGTGTGCGCCTGATTGACTGGCAAATTTCGTTGCGCCGCTGGTGCAGCCGTCGCCGACGCCCTGCTGCTGTGGAAGATGTTGGCAATGGCGGGAACAGAGTCATCTTCAGGGTGAAAGTTGTGGTAGAATAAGAAGCAGCCTCTCCCTTTTTATTGATTCTTCGAGACAGTCTGACGTGAATTTTATCACCCTCATTCGATGGAACCATGCCGTCGAACATGCCACTATCCACATCCTCAGCCGAATGTTGCCCTATGTCAGCATGGCCGGGCGATCCAACAAAAACGGCTTTTATATTTATGGCGATCTTCCTACCGAGACGTTGAGATCGGCTGTGCAGGAGGCGATTGATCGCATCCTGGCGGGGGAGCATCAATTGGCCATCCACCCCAATTGTGGAACCAATATGGTCTCTTCGGCGGTGCTGGCGGCTGGCGGCACCATGCTGGCCACCACGGGCACAAAACATCGCGGCCTGTCAGAGCAGGTTCCTGCGGGCATTCTGGGGGCGCTGATGGGCGTGGTTTTGGGCCAGGTGGTGGGGCTGCGTCTGCAGGCGCAGGTAACAACCGGCACTGATTTCAAACGGGCGCGAATTGTAGAAATTCAACGCAAGCAAATCGGCAAACGCGTCTATCACTGGATCGGTATTTCGTATACTTGATCATGCCTCAGCACAAAGTGTAAGCAATGATTTACCTGTTTCATGGCGATGAGGAATTCGGCAAGAGTGAACGCATTGCCGCGCTCAAGGCCCGATTGGGTGATTTGGGGGAGATGAACGCAGTGACGCTGAACGGGCGTAGCGTCACCCGAGCCGAATTGCTGCACCATTGCGATGTCCCGCCATTTCTGGGGGATTACCGCCTGGTCATTGTCAATGATCTGTTGACGCGGCTGGAAAAAAGCAAAGGCCCGGAGGGGAAACAAAGCCAAACCGCGAAAGAGTTTCTGAACTGGCTGGCGGAAATGATCCCGACCATCCCCGAGAGCACGCTGCTGGTGCTGAATGAAAGCAAAAAAATCGGCGCTCGCAATCCGGTGTTGAAGGCGGTGAACAAGCTGGGCGATGGCGGGGAAGTCCGGTTGTTCCATACGCCTCAAATCAAACGGGGCGAGTTGTCGGCCTGGGTGACAAAGCGGGCTCGGGAAATGGGGATTCGGCTGGATCGGGGCGTGGCTGATGATTTGGCTTCCTTTATCGGCCCGGACTTGCGGCTGATTAACAGCGAGCTGGAGAAATTGGCGCTTTACGCGGGCGATCGCCCTGTCACCAAAAAGGATGTGGCGGTATTGAGCCCCTATGCACGCGAAGCCAGCATTTTCGACATGGTGGATGCACTGGGAAATCGCCGCACGGCTCAGGCTTTTCGGCTCTTGGCGCAGATGCGCAATCAGGGCGCACATCCCCTTTATTTGCTGACGATGATTGTGCGCCAGTATCGTATTTTGCTGAAGGTGAAGGATTATATGTCTCGTGGGATGCGGAAAGATGAGATCGCCTCAACCATCAAGCTCCATCCTTACCCCACCCAGAAGGCCATGGCGCAGGCCCGAAATTACACGCCCGCCCAATTGGAAAGCATCTACGATCGTCTGCTGGAGACCGATGTCGCCATCAAATCGGGCAGACTGGAGGCGAACCTGGCGCTCGATATGCTGGTGGTGGAATTGGCGCGGGTGCAGTAGACTGCAATTTGAAGGATGACATTTCACATCCCTTTGTGCTTGCTGGCCCCGGCGCTGCGCTGAGGAGTTGATAGCCGGCATTCCCCATGTGCAGTTGGTGGCGGTGATGGATACGGGTCACGCACTGCCATTTGATCTAGCCCCTCCCCGCATTTGTAGAATCCGTTCATGATGTTTCTTGATAAAAAAAACGGCCTCCGGGAACAGAGGCCGTTGAAACAATTGAAATATCAAAAGAGAGGACGAAGCGCTCAGTCCTTTTTCACCTTGGCTGTTTCAGTTTTGGTTTCAGTTTTGGCGGTGGAAACGCTTTCGCTGCTGGCAGATTTGCCATTGCCGTTGGAGGCGGCTTTGTTGTGGACCGGCGCGCCCGCGGCGTTTTTGCCCCGCGAGTCATTGACATAGAAACCGGAGCCCTTGAAAACAATCGCCGGCGCGGAGAATTTTCGCACAACGTGGGCGCCCTCATGACAGATCGGGCATTCGGGCGTGCCCGTATCGGAAAAAGATCGACGCACTTCAAAATCTGTGTGGCATTGGTTGCAGTGGTATTCGTATAACGGCATGGTTGGTGTCCCCCGATAGGGATTCAGATTCAAGACCTCTTATCTTATGACAGGCGGATGGGTTTCGTCAACCCTGAACGCGGCAAAGCTGCTGCATATCATGATTTAGATGCAGTATAGGCCCGAAAGGTTAGATTTTGCTATGAAAAGCATTAGCATTGCGTTAGCGCTGCTGGCGGGAAACATCTGTTGAATAGCTTTGCTGCCACAGATTGAATGTGCGCCCGTCTGTGACGATCTCGGTCATGGCGTCGTTGGGAATGATGTGGCGATGCTGATGGGCCTCAAGTTGCGCCTGAATGCCCGGCGGATAGGTCGCGCCCTCGGGCTGCAAGATCATTCGCGGCTGCAAGGCGGTCAGTAAATCATGGTGCGGCCATGCGCCTGTGCCGGGCCATGGCGTGACCAGCACTGTGACCGGGGTCAAAACGCCGCTTGCCAGCAGATCGGCCTGGCTCTGCTGGCTGTTGGTCAGCGGCAGCAGCATAGAGAAATCAGCGTAATGCAATCGGAAGAGCGGCGTTTCATCCTGCGGCGCGGGCAAACGGACAAGGCTGACGTCTGAATCCAGCCGGATGGTGGTTCCGGTCGGCAGGTTTGCATGGGCGGGCAAGATGCTTTGCGTCGGGATAGCGGGCGTGTCGCCCGGGGAAACAGCGGTGTCGATGAAAAGATGCAGGGGACGTCGGCCCGCGGGCAGGGTTTTTAGCGCCTCTGGCAGGGAGATCGCGCTGTCGCGTCCATCCCAGAGCAAAACCTGTTTGCCGCCGGGCGTGGTGATGAGCCAGGCGGCGTTGTCTTCCAGTCCCAGCAGACGGATATGCAGACGACCATCGGGACGGGCCTCCAGCGCGGTGGCTCCCATCCACAGCGGCAGGAGGGCCAGGCCCGCGGCCAGGGCTCCCCGCGTCAACGCTGGACGCAAGCGGGCGGGGATGAGATGGGCGGCCCGTTGCTCGCGACGCAGCAGCCACCACAAAAATGCGGCCAGAAAACCGAGATAATATAATGCCGCCAACAATCGTCCGAAAGCGCCCACCTCAATAGAGCCCCAGGGAATAGCGGCCAGGTTTTCCACGACAAAGACCGTCCACCACAGACTGGCCAGGGGAATAAGCGCGATGAGTTGCCCCAGCGGGAAAAAGATGCTGGCGAGAATGATTGCCAGCCCGCCTGCGATCATGATGGGGGGCTGCACCGGAATGATGAGCAGGTTGGCCAGAAAAGAGATAATGGAGAATCGTCCGAAGTAGTAAACCACCATGGGCATGGTTGTGATCTGCGCCGCCAGGGTGATGAGCAGCCCCTCTGCCAGGATGTTGTTGGCCAGTCCGGGCAGATGCTTCCCGATGCGGGCGTCCCAGGCCTGTTGCAAGGGCGTGCTAAAGAGGATGAGCCCCAGCGTGGCCATGAAACTGAGTTGAAATCCCACGTCCCACAAGGTGAGAGGGTTGAGCAGCAACATGACGATGGCCGCCACGAAAAGGGTGATGATGGCCGCGCTTTGTCGGTTGAATGCGATAGCCAGCACATACAATCCTCCCATGATGGCGGCCCGCACCACCGCTGCGTCGGCTCCCACCAGCAGGGTGTACAGCCCGATGCCGATGAGAGAGAACATGGCTGCCAGCTTCTTGCGTCCCCGCAGTCCCCAGGTGAAGAGCAGCAACAAAATGCCCGAAACCAGCGCAATG
This sequence comes from Anaerolineae bacterium, assembly GCA_015493675.1. Taxonomy (GTDB): domain Bacteria; phylum Chloroflexota; class Anaerolineae; order J102; family J102; genus M2005. Next base: position 1,726 of record WGCR01000276.1, on the reverse strand, counting down.
TTGGAACCGCTGATGACGATGACATGCGATGTGCCCGTGAGATTGAATTTGGCGTAAAGTTCACGGGGGATGCCGCTCTCGATGCCCAGGATCATGCCGTTGGCCAGGGACGCGTAAGGTTGGGGCATGAGACGATCCAGAATAGCGCTGGCCCGGGCCCGCACCGCATACAGCGCCGCAATGCCGGGCGAGCCTTCTCCCGTCGCCAACAGATGCAGATCGGCCCGGCGCACCAGCGTGTACACGTCCTTGCGGGCCAGATACCGCCGGTAATCGAAGTCAGGGAAGCTGGGCGGGGTCTCGGGAACGCCGCGAATGCGCACCCGATCGCCATAGATGAAAGACGCGTCCGTATCGCCCCGGACCAGCGCCATGCCCGTCACGGGCAGTTTGTTCTCCCCATCCCAGAGTGCGTCGATCTTTACCTGATACTGCGTGTATTTTTCTCTTTTCACCGGATAGGCGACAATGACGCCTTCCATCACCCGCGGACGGCCAAAGCGGCTTTCGGCATGATAGTTGACCAATGCATCGGGCCCGAAACAGGGATCGAAGGGATGATTGAGATAGCGCCAGCCGCCCAGCAGCGCAAAGATCAGCGCCATGGCGGGAATGAACACGCGTCGCCGATGCCGCCCTCGCCACAGCAAGGGGATTAGCAGGATGATTGGCGCCAGCAACCATGCCGGAGTCGGCGATAGCGCTGCGCCCGAGCAGGAGAAGATGCCCCGGGCCAGGAGTTGCTCTCCCGCAAGCACGCCCGCGCCCAGCGCCAATGCCACGTAGATGGGCAAATAGGGCGTTGGCAGCCGATAAGCGGTCGATGGCTCCTGCATCATCTCGTTACTCGTCCAGAGGTGCTTTCCGTTGTTTCCTGGCGCCGAGGCGCCGAAGAAAAAAACAAGTCAGCAATATCCCGCCTTTCAGGAAAATCCGATTTTTCCTTGTCTACTCGACGTTTGTCTTTTTGAGTGGATGCCAGACGGAAACAACGGCCAATAATGCAGACCTGTTACGATTTCAAGAATGATAGCATGACGTCGCAAGCCTGTCACGCGGGCGTGAGAGGGGGAAGCGCTTTCAAGTAACTATACACCTATCCTTTTATAACAAGTAACTAAGGTCGTCACCCGAAAACCACTAAGAACACTAAGACACAAAGGCACAAAGGGGAATTTGTAACTGCTAACGTATGTCAGTTGGTTGTCTTTTCCCACTCAAACCTGACAGGTTGTCGTAACCTTGGCGGTAAGATGTGCGGTTTTCAGTCAGCAATGAAGCGTGTAAGGCTCTGAATCGTAGCCAAAGGAACCTGTCAGGTTAATTCAAGCGAAAACGACCTTAGCAGTTACGGGAATTTATACATTTTTTTCTTCGTGTCTTCTTAAATCTTCGCGCCTTCGTGGCAAAGCGTTGTGTGGGATGCCTGTATTGTTACACTTTCAATTGGATTTCGTACATCCTTCCCACCTGAAATCCAAAAGCGCCCGGCCTCTTTTCGACTCCCGGCATCCAGGCATCCATCTTCCCTGGTGTCTGGCGGGTTTGGGATGACTGGGGGGTGAAAAACAAAACCCCCCGCTGGGCGGCGGGGGGTAGCTGAACAGCCGCTATAAGCGGCAGCATGCCGATAATGAATGAAAATGGAATGCAGACATATCTGATGCCCGCAGATTTTCGCAGATTATTTTGGTTATATCTGTTTTTATCTGCGTAGATCAGCTTT
>WGCR01000275.1 GCA_015493675.1 Anaerolineae bacterium | reverse complement strand
CACCTCCCGGAGGTCAAAAAGCAGTCAACCCCCTGAAATCCAAAAGAGCCTGCATCTTTTTTCCTTTGCGGCTCTGCGTCTTTGCGTGAGATATTTTCTTGTACAGCGAATAGAAACCCCATCGATAAGCGCCCAATCCCAAATCCGCAATCCCAAATCCCAAATGTCCCAAATGTCCAACCGCCTCCTCATCCTCCTTCTGCGCTCGCTCTCCCTTCTGCTGCTGGCGGGATGCCAGAGCCGCCCGGTTGCCGCCATGCGCCCGGCCCTGCCCGCGGCCCGCAATGACGCCGCGCAGCAAATCCCCATCAGCCTCAGCGGCAGCCTGCAGAATCCCGCCTGGTCGCCCGATAGCGATCAAGTGCTGTTCACCCGCTTCGTCGATGGCTACAACCAGGGCGCGGCCGACCTGTTCATCCACCGCATCAGCTCGGGCGCAGACCGGGTTCTGGTCTCCAATGGCGGCGTCAACGTGAACCTGCCCGGCTCAGCCTGGAATCGCGTCACCGACTACATCACCTTTTCCTCCGATTTCTACCAGCACGACGAGATCTACGCCATCTACGCCGAAGGCCAGCCCAACGACGCCTGGCAGGTGACCGACCGCCCTGATCGCATGGCCTACGAAGCCACCTATAACCGGGCGGGCGACCGGGTGGTTTTCGAGTCGCACCCGCTGGATGTGGAGACCGATGGCGTCATCACCACCTACAAGACCGACGGCAGCGAATCCTATGTGGCGCTGACCGCGGCCGGGGAGGATTGCCGCCAGCCCAACTGGTCGCCCACAGGGGAGCTGATCCTCTACCAGAAATTCGCCAACGGGCAGTGGGATATCTGGGTGATGAACCAGGACGGGAGCGACAAACGCCAGGTAACCACGGGCGCAGGAGACAAGACCGACGCCAGTTTCTCGCCCGACGGCCAATGGATTGTCTACAGTTCCGACCAGGGCGGGCTGGACAACGCCAATCTGTTCATCATCCCCGTTGCCGGAGGCGCGGCCACCCGCCTGACCTTTGCCGACGGCTACGATGGCGCACCCTCCTGGTCATCCGATGGCCGCTGGATCGCCTTCGAATCCACGCCCGGCGAGCCGGACGGCAGCGCTGGCTCCACCCTCTGGCGCATCCCCGCGCCCGCGCAATTCCGGCCGACGCTGCTGTTCGATGGCGGCTTCGAGAGCGGCGACGCCCTGCAATGGGCCGAGGTGTCGTGGAATCTGGATCGCCCCCTGGAGGAACAGATGCAGATCGTCACCGATCCCGTGCGTCAGGGCGCCTACGCGGCCAAAACCACCGTGCATGATGGCGATGAGTTCATGGAAACAGGCGGCGAGCGCATCCAATTCGAGCGCCCCGGGCCCGACGAACACGAGGGCGACGACTACTGGTACGCCTGGTCCACCCGTTTCTCCGCGGACTGGCAGCCGCCCAACGATTGGCTGCTGATCCTGGACTGGCATTCCACCTACGAGGATATCTGCCAGCCCCTCCAGTTCGAGATCGATAACGACAACGCCATCATCGTCCACGGCCTGACGGGCGACGTGACCGGCTATAACTGCTTCGACGGCCCCGGCACAGCCCGCGACGCCTCTCAGGTCATCATCGATCAGCTCACGCCGGGCGTATGGAATGACTTCATCGTGCACGTCAAATGGACGACCTCGGACCGGGGCCTGGTGGAAGTGTGGCACAAGCTGGAGACAGACCTGGAATTCGCCAAAGTGCTGACATGGCGGGATGTTCCCACCTTGCAGTACAAGGGCGATCCTGCGGACGCCAATGTCCCCTATCTGCTTCTGGCCCACTATCGCGATGCCAGCAACACCCACACCTCGGTGCTTTACCATGACGGTTTTCGCATGGCCGACGCTGCGGAAAAGCTGGCGGAGGATGGCCTGTATGCCCTGCCTTCCTCCGAGATCTATTTCCCCTTTGTGCGCATCGGTCAGCTCGATCAGAGCGATGTGCGGCTGAGCTGGGAAGGGGATGACGCCTACGTCGGTTACGACATCTGGCGGGGAACGACGCCCTGGTTCCAGCCGGCAGACCCGCCCCTGGGTGCGGTGCTGGCTCCGCCCTGGCAGTACGATGACGCCGACGTCCTGGGCGACTCAGGCGTCAACTACTATTACCGCGTGAGCGGCAACCGGGCGAATGGCGAGGTCAGCTACTCCAACCGCGTGGGCGAGTTCGATTTCGGGCTGACGCCGGGCGGGCCATGACAGGGTGATCTCACGCAAAGACGCAAAGGCGCAAAGGAAAAAAGAGGCAAAGAAAAGAAGCTAGAACGCAGAAAAGGCTGAAAAAGCTGATTTTCGCAGATTTAGCCTGTATTTCGCACATTAACAAGCCGAATAAAGAGACATAACGATGGGGTGCGGGAGAGATGAGGCGCCGGAGAGCGGGATGGCACGCCCAAAAGAGGGAAATTGAGGATTTCGGGACGTATTCGTGTGTTCCTGCTCGTTCACAAGGCGCGCAGGAATAAGGAGGAAACAGTGTCAATCAGGTCAGGGGAAAGGGGGCGAGGCGGCTGTCGGGGGCTGCGATGAGCGAGGAGGAAGCAGCCAAAGGGGCGGTGTGGATGAAGGCGTATCGCTGTTCAGCGCGGCCACAGCCTCAAAGGCAAGACGCCAGAAGCGTTCCGCTTCGTCGGAGAGAGGGGCGAGGCGATGTAAGACGCTGCCATCGAGGAAATGGGATTCGATGAGGGGGTCTCTTCCAGGGTGCGGATGATGCGCTGGAGCGAGGCGGTGACGCCTTGCTGATGCACTTGGTGAGCCAGCAAACGATGAGCGAGCAAGGCGATCATGTTCAGGAAGATCATGGCCTGAATGCGCTGGTCTTTGTGCAGGTGGAGGGGAGAGACGAGCAGATCCTGTTTGCTGATGCGGAAGGCTTTCTCCACGGCATCCTTGTCCCGATAGACCTCGGCCAACACCTCCTCCCAGATGGCTTCGATATGGGGGGCGATGGCGTCCAGGGCCCGGGCCAGACGGTCGTCATTGAATTTGGCCGGGTCGATGCCCAACTGATGCACCAACACCGTGCGTCCCACCCAATCGGCGATGCGGTAAAGGGGCAGCGGCGTCTGCAATCGGTTCAGGATCAACACCAGCGCCACCGTGCCAATATCAACTTGCGCCCGGCTCGGCACATGCTTGTTGATGATGCGTCGCACCTGCAAACGTTCCAGTAGCGCATACAGGATAGGCAAGGAGCCCACCTGCATGCTTGTCTGTCGTCGGGTCAGCACCGCAAACAACGCTGCCAAAGAGCGGGCTCCCAACAAGAGCAATCGCACCTTGCGGGCCGTGCGCACCGCTTGCTGATGGCGTCGCCGCAACTGTTGATAGCGCCGCCACGCCCACAGCATGGACGGGATGGCCCGCTTGCAGCAGGATTTGGGGCGCAGTCAGCAGCGCCAAAATGAGCAGAGTCCAAACCAGCCAGGCCCAAATTCGCATGTGGGTTGATTTCGTGGCAAAACTTATGGGAAGATGCTCCGGCAAATGAGGATTTAGTCACCCCATACTTTGCCACAAAGGAGCATCTTCGTCATCTTTCTCTCTTTATTTGGT
>WGCR01000274.1 GCA_015493675.1 Anaerolineae bacterium | reverse complement strand
GGATGAATCAGATGCGGCCTGCAATGGCGGCGGTGGCGGGCCCGCCTCCCGCTCTTCGGCCACGGGAGGCGGCGTTGCGTCTAGGGGGTCGGACACAACTGGCGCGATTTCCTCCGGCTCAAGCGGATCGAAAGAGGTGTTGACATCTCCCACCAGAATCTCGGCGCTATCTGCGGGCGTTTGGGCCTCGGGCAATGTTTCGGGGTGTGTTTCAGAGGGCGTGTCGGTCATAAAAGCCTCCGGGCAATGCGGGGTCAGGCCTGGTCACCTTCCATCTCCTGACTCCAGAAAAGCAGCCCCATCAGGGTGATGGCGAGGAAGGCGGCGAGAGCCAGAAATGGAATCGTGACAAAACCGTAGAGGTTGATCCACGTGGTGGTGCAGGGAATGCCGCTGTTGCACACGGCGCTGTGGGTGAAAAGATCGGTTTTTTGAAGCAGATAATGGTAGGTGGAAACGCCGATTCCCAAAATGGAAAAAGGCAGGACATAGAGAAAAACGCCCTTATCCCGGCGCAAGACTCCCACCAAGAGGATGATGGCCAGGGGATACATGAGAATGCGCTGATACCAGCACAGGGTGCAGGGAACGAATTTCAGGATTTCGCTGAGATACAGACTGCCCAGCATGGCGGTCCAGGCGGCCGCCAATGCGACGAGAATGTAACTTCTTTGTTGTGTGCTGAATGACTTGATATGCGCCTCCGGAGGTTTGCGGCAGTGGTGTGGGGCCGCTGCGCCAAAATCTATGTGGTGTGTGTGTTCGCCCTGCGGGCCAGGGGAGCCAGACGGGCGTTGGTAAGCTGGATGAATTCATCCGGGGCCAGAATGACCTGCATGCCACGAATGCCAGCGCTCATGGCGATGACCGGAAAGCCGCTGGCGCTTTCGTCCAGAAAAACGCGAAAGCCGCGGTTGATTAACGCCAGACTGCTGATGCCGCCTTTTTTGAGCCCGGTCATCTTTTCGGCCTCCGCCAGGGGGGCCATGCGCGCTTTTTTGACGCCGGCGGCTTTCGCCAGAGCCTTCAAATCCAGCTCGGCGTCGGCGGGCAACACCGCCAGCATGGGTTTGCCCCGGTCGGGCAGAGTGACCAGGGTTTTGAACACCTGCGAGGCGGGCATATCAATGCCTTCCGCCACTTCGGGCGCCGATACGAACACATCGGGATCGTAAATTTTGGTTTCGTAGGGGATCTTTTTGCCCGCCAGCAGGCGAGTGACCAGGTTTTTGTGAAATTTCTTCTTTGCCATGATGACGTATGGAACTCCAAAAAGTTGCTGTTTGATTGTACTTGGCATCCCCATGAAATGCAATCCTCTTGCGGGCGGTTGGATGAACTGAGGCTGTTAGGGTATGATCAGTGCATGAGTATGCTTCTTGGCCAATTGGCGGCGGCCATGCAGTTGCCGTGCCAGCATCCCGACATTGTCATCACCCATATTTCATCTGATTCCCGCCAGATCGGCCCGGGCGGCCTGTTCGTGGCCTATCCCGGGGTGGCGGTGGACGCCCATCGTTTTATCCCGCAAGCGGTGGCGGCGGGAGCCAGTGCGGTGGTGGGCGAGCAGGCGCTCCCCGATTTGCTGCCCGTCCCTTATCTGCGAGTGAGCGACGGCCGCCGGGCGTTGGGACTGTTAGCGGCGGCGTGGCAGCATTTTCCGGCTCAGCGCATGGGCGTTATCGGCGTCACGGGCACCGATGGCAAAACGACCACCAGCAATCTCATCCACAGTATTCTCAGCGCCGCCGGACTGCGCACGGGCCTGCTGACCACAGTCAACGCCCGCATTGGCAATGATGTGGAGGATACGGGCCTGCACACCACCACGCCCGATGCGCCTGATTTGCAGCGCTATCTGCGAAAGATGGCTGACGCTGGCAGCGCCTGGGCAGTGCTGGAGACTACCTCACACGGCCTCAGCCAGTGGCGAGTGGCGGGCGTGCCTTATGACATCGCTGTGGTCACCAATATCACCCATGAGCATCTGGATGAACATGGGGATTATGAGCATTACCTGCGGGCCAAGGCGCGTCTGCTGGAAATGGTTGCATGCACGCCCGCCAAGCCCGATATGCCCCGCGCTGTCATCCTCAATGCAGATGATCGCTCCTGGCCGCTGTTGCGAAGCTATCCAGCGCCGCTGCAGGTGAGTTACGGC
>WGCR01000273.1 GCA_015493675.1 Anaerolineae bacterium | reverse complement strand
CTGTACTCCTGCCCGATCTGGCTCCTCTGGATATGCACATCGACACCGAAATGCCCATGACATGCACGGATGACAGTCATCCCGCCATCCTGGGCGTGCGCGCCCGTTTCATCAATCAGGGCACAGCGCCGGCCGGCCCATTCGTCATTCAGCTCAATGGCGTCCGCAAGTCCTGGCCCGGTCTGCCTGTCAATTCGGAAGGGGAATTTTGGACGCCTGGCTTCTCGTTGGGACAAAATCGCCTGCAGTTGGACGTTGACGAGCAAGTCATGGAGCTTTCGGAAGAAAACAACACCCTCGTGCAGACTCTGCCCATTCCCACGCCTTTGCCCACATGCACCCCGGCTCCGTAACGCTGGATGGAAGGCGCTGTAGACCTCGGAGGTCTGGCCAGATCTCCGAGGTCTCAACCGCAGAATCGCCACGCCAACTGTTTCGATCAAAAAATAATGCACGAATCGCTGTGATCTCAGCGTAACTTCTTGCGCTGTGGGCCAAAATATATCGGCGTCACCAAAAGGACGTTCGTTCTTCCATGATAAATTCATGCAACGTTTCCCCGGTCGATGCAAAAGCCATCTCCGCCCATGGCATCTCTTCCCAGGAAAAAAACCGTCCTTCGTAACTCTCAGCATTGGTCACGATCTGCCCTTTCAACGCTGTCGCTTCGAAGATCAGTTGCACCATCCCCGCATCAGGAAACGCATTCACTTTGAATACCTTCTCGATCTTTATCTCGAGTCCCGTCTCTTCCTGCGCCTCCCGTTTCAGAGCCGCGAAAGGGTCTTCACCCCGTTCTACAAATCCGGCCAACAGCGCCCACTTGCCTTCGCCTGGCTCTTTAGCCCTTTTTAGCAGCAAAATACGTGGGCCAAACGTCACAATCGCCACCACCACCAGTTTGGGGTCCAGATAAAATACGAATTTGCAGGCATGGCAAACCAATTGCGGCTGTCCGGGAATATCGACATCTTCCAAGGTAAATGGCGCACCACAACGAGGGCAGTATTTTAGATCGGCTTTGTCGTATTTCCACTGATATGCAGCGGGCATTTCTTTCATTGGTCGTTTTCTGTCATCCCCAAAAAACGCATGACAACAGCTTTCTATTTGAGGAGGCCCAATACGCCAATGCCGGGACCATAACGTTGAGCCTTGAATAGCGGATCCACACTCCACTTCTGCGCTATTGCCAACACATCCTCCTCATCAGGAAATCTAAGATCTGTTCGCTGCCAATAATTTACGTCCTCAGCGGCGGGCGAGGCTTCATCAAAAAAGTTGAATCCCAACTCAACCTCGGCCGGCGTTTTATTTCCACTGTTCCATAACGTCGTTCCAGCTTCACCCAGATAGGCGTAAGCCCGCAGGATTTTCCCCTGCCGGGCCTTGGCCCAGCCATAGTACTCGATGACGCGATGAGAGCCAAAGTACTGAACTTCCTCGAACATCTTGCTTAAAGCGAGCAACAGAGGCGTTATTTCATCAATATGATGTGCATCACCTGCATCAGGTAGCGTGACGCCGATGGCCAGCACCCATTGACCCAGCGGAGGCGAAACAAAAATCTTGTCAGCATAGGCCGCTTCGATGCCAGTAGCCCAATTGGCCGGCGTGACGCTCCGCAACTTGAGCGCCGCAGCCACGAACTGAGTATCAGCGCCTTTTAGGGCAAGCCATTGACATTGACGCCCAAATGGTTTGGGTGTATCAGGCGTGGGTCTGGTCTTTCTTTTGAATAGATTCACTGCGATCTCCCTGCGTATCCGAATAAATATGCGCCAAGGGTGCCCCCTATCACGATAGCCAACGCTTGCGGCGCTTGTAGTGCTTGACCTCGCGGTAACTCTTGCGCTTGCCCACCTCGGTCAGGCCCAGGTAGAACTCGCGCACGTCGGGGTTATCGGCCAGCACCGCGGGCTCGCCCTCCAGCACGATGCGCCCGCTTTCCATGATGAAGGCGTAATCGGCGATGCCCAAGGCCAGCCGGGCGTTCTGCTCCACCAGCAAGATGGTTACGCCCCGCTCTTTGTTGATGCGCTGGATGATGTTGAAGATCTCCCGCACCAACAGGGGCGCCAGGCCCAACGAGGGCTCGTCCAGCATCATCAGCCTGGGGCGGGCCATCATCGCCCGACCGATAGCCAACATCTGCTGCTCGCCGCCCGAAAGATAGCCCGCAGTCTGATTTCGCCGCTCCTTCAGCCGCGGAAAATACTCGTACACCATGTCCATATCCCCCCCCACATTGCCCCGATCCTTGCGGATGTAAGCGCCCGCGCGCAGATTTTCTTCCACCGTCAGATGCTCGAAGACGCGGCGGCCCTCCATCACCTGAAAAATGCCCATGCGCACGATCTCCGACGCCTCCCGATTATGGATGGGTGCGCCATCGAAGAGTATTTCGCCATCAGTCACCTCGCCATCCTCCGGCTTCAGCAGCCCGGAGATGGCCTTGAGGGTGGTGGATTTTCCGGCGCCGTTCGCGCCCAACAGGGCCACGATCTGACCCTCTTCCACCTGCATGGACATGCCCTTGAGGACGAGGATGACATCATCGTAAATCACTTCTACGTTGTTCAGGCTGAGCATAAGCGGTTGTTCCAGGTAGTGGGTAGGGGATAGTGGATAGGATGGGGTGGAGTGCTGGATAGTGGGTATTAGACATTGATACTGGATATTAGCAGCGTGACCCGATACCAATACCCAATATCCAAATCTCCGCCAGGCCCCGAAAACCGCTCTCCGGGGCCCGGCCGGCGTGAATGATTGACGGTTATTCCACCGGTATCCGGCTTTGCATGTAATCAGTGATGGGCGTCCAGACGCCACCCTGCACCTGATGCACCTTGGCCTTGTCGTTGCCGCGATGATCGGTGGGGCTGAAACTGATGGGAGCGGTGACGTCACCGGTGCTGAAGTTCTTGATGCTCTCCAGACTGGCCTTGATGTTTTCGCCGGTCAGGTCTTTGTTGGCGTCCATCGTCAGCTTGATGCCCTGGATCATGGTAGCCACAGTCCACCAGCCCTGCACGTAGTGCAGCCCTTCGTCGTCCAGGCTCTTGCCCTTGGATTTCAGGTACTCGGCCGGGTCTTTGGCTCCGGGCACAGAGAAATCAGAGGTGAAGGGCATGATGCCCATAGCGCCTTCGGCCGCGCCTTCCGACAGCTTGATGAACAGCTCATCAGCGCACCAGTTCAGGCAGATGAACTGGGTCTTATCGGTCATGCCCAGACTTTTGGCGTTCTTCAGCAGCAGCGCCGCCGGGCTGGAGACGTTCTGAATGATGACATAGGTGGCCCCAAAGTCCTGGGCCTGGGTCAGTTGCGGGGTGAGATCGGTTGCGCCCTTGGGCATGGCGATATCGGTGTAAGCGATGCCATTGGCGTCGGCAAAAGCCTTGCCATCGGGCACCGGGCTCTGGCCAAAGGGGCTGTCATGGTGGAAGACAACCACTTTGGGCTCCACGCCCTTGGCCTTGGCATCCTGCAGCGCCCATTGCAAGGCAATGACCATCTGGTCGGAATAGGTAACGCCCGCCAGGAAATTGTACGGCGCCTCTTTAATCTTGGCCAGGTTGATGGAATAGGACGCGGACATGAAGGGAATCTTGTCCTTGGCGATCTTGCCGCGCAGGGCCTCGGTGTCGCCCGTGCCCCAGCCCATGAAGGCCACTACCTTATCCTGATTGACGTACTGGGAATAAAGCTGCTCAGCCTGATCCACCTTATAGGCGTAATCCTGACCGATGAGTTCGACTTTACGGCCATTGACGCCGCCATTGGCGTTGAGCCAGTCTACATAGCCCTGCTCGCCGCGGCCATAAGGCGCGCCCACATCTGCGGTCGGGCCTGTCATATCATAGACAGCGCCGATCTTGATGGGGCTTTCCTTGTCGCTGCTGCCGCCGCCACCGCAGGCGACCAGCACCAACGCCAGAATCAGCACCAAGCCAATGATGAGAAAATACTGCTTTTTCACGGCCTCCTCCTTGTTGAGAATTGGGTGGGTTGGGAAAATGGATCAAAATTAAAGATGAGAAGATAGAAGACTGACGCCATGGCAAGATCGGGATGGGTTCAATATCATGCAAAGGCGGCAATCATCAATCATCGATCTTTAATCATTAACCTCTAGGGAAGGGTGTTGAATCCGCAAGTGCGGCGCTCGCGCACGTCCAACACATCGATATCGGCCTCGGCCAGGGCTTTGCGCACCGCAGCCGCGTCAGCGCCTTCTTCCTTCACCAGCACTTTTTTGTGTGTGCCATCCGCATCATTTTCGGTAGCGATGGCGATGATGCCGCCGCCATTTTCATTGATGATGTTAGCCAGGGTGGCCAGGATGCCCTTATGGCGTTCCACCCGCAGCACGAATCGCAGGCCCGGTACATCGCCGCCGCTAAGCATATCCACAAAAGCGCGGAAGAAGTCGGTCTCGGTCACGATGCCCACCAACTCGCCATCTCTAACCACGGGCAGGGCGCCGATTTTTCGTTCCAGCAACACGCGGGCGGCCTCTTCAAGCGGGCAGTCTGGCGCAGTCACCAGCACGGGCGAGGTCATGATCTCCGCGGCGGTCAGCTTGTCCAGCAAGGTGTTGATTTCCCATTTGCTGAGAGTCGTTGCCGGGGAGGGCATATTTTCCCGCACATCCCGATCGGAGATGATGCCCGTCAAGTTGCCGTTTTTATCCATTACTGGCACGCGCCGGATTTTTTTATCGTGCATCAGACGGGCGATATCGGGGAGAGTGGCGTCAACAGTTACAGTAATCGGATTGACAGTCATAGCGTCTTGAACGAACATAATCGCCTCCTAATAGGTGGGAAGTAAATAGTGACTTGCAGAGTTCAGTAGCTGAAGGGCCATAATCGGAAATAATCTCGCACGTTCTTCCACATCTTGGCAATGCCTTCCGGCTCCAGAATCAGGAAAAGGATGATAACGAGACCAAAAACAGCCTGCTGAATGAAGGGGATGAGGACATCCATGGCCGGAATTACGCCCTTGAGCGACCGGCCGATATTGTTCAGAATCGCAGGCAACAGCACCATGAAAATAGCGCCGTAGATGGAGCCGGACACTGAGCCCAGGCCGCCGATGATGATCACTGCCAGATAGAAAATGGATGTCTCGATGGTAAAACGCTCCCATGTGACAATCTGCCGCCAGTGAGCAATAAGCGCTCCCGCCAGCCCCACAAAAAAGGAGGATGTCGCGAAAGCCAGCACCTTGTATTTGAACAAATCAATGCCCATCACCTCCGCCGCGATATCCTGATCCCGGATCGCAATAAACGCCCGGCCGATGCGGGTGCGAAAGATGTTGACCGTCACCATAGTCGTCAACGCCGCAAATCCCATGATAATCCAGTAAAACTGGAACTCGGAAAAGTAGTGAGATTCGCCGCCAAACCAAAGGATATTCTGGGCGTTCAGCGCATCCACGCCCCCCGTCACCGCGTCCCAGTGCGTGATCACCCACAGGATGATCTCCTGCGCGGCCAGGGTGGCGATGGCCAGATACAGGCCCTTCAGCCGCAGCGAGGGGATGCCGAAAATAGCGCCGATAATGGCGGTGGAAATAGCGCCAGCCGGAATGGTGAGCCACATGGGCGCTCCCCATCTGATAGAAAGCAGGGCCGCCGTGTAAGCGCCCACCGCCATGAATGCGCCCTGGCCCAATGAAATCTGGCCCGTGAACCCGGTGAGAATGTTCAGGCCCACCGCGCCCACAATCACCACGCCGATGGTGTTGGCCAGATTCAGCCAGTAATTATCCGCCACAAAGGGGAAGATAAGCACGAAGGCGATGACCAGCGCCAGCCGAATCTTCTCGATGGGCGTATGGCGCAGAGCCATATCTTTTTCGTAAGTCGAATGGAATATGCCACTTTCCATGGGCTACACCTGTGGGAGGGAGAAGGTGCGTTGCACCTGGCAAGTGCGTGCACCTGGTAAGATGCTAGGCATCGTCCAAGACCGAGCTTGGAAGATGTGGCCCCTGCGGGGCAGCATGTGGCCGGGCGATGGCCGACTGGAAGTCGGACGCTTCAGGCCTGCGGCCGCAAAGGGGGCCTGCGCCCCCTGCGTCAGCAACGTTGTTGGAGTCGGCGAAGGCCGACTTCGTGGCGCAAAGCGCCTGAAGAGACCGAGTTCACTCGGCCCTCGCCGCAGCCGGCCAAGCCGAGTTGCAGTTGGACACGAAGATCGAGACTTTTTTCTCGATCTGAATCCGCTAAGCGCCTAAACGCGCTCGATGATTTCCTGGCCGAAGAGGCCGTAAGGGCGAATCATAAGGATGATGATGAGGACGACGTAAGAGATGACCTGGGCCAGGCTGCCATCCCCCACATAGCCGCCGGCGTAGGCTTCCAGCAGGCCGATGATGGCGGCGCCGATGAGAGCGCCGGGGATGCTATCCAGCCCGCCCAGGATGACGACCGGGAAGACGTGCAGGCCCACGCCCGATAAATTGGGGCTGACTTCCAGCACATTGGCCACGATGACGCCCGCCACCGCCGCGGTCATGGCGGCGATGGACCAGGCCAGGGCGAAGATGCGTTGCACGCTGATGCCCATGCTCAGGGCCGCTTGCTGATCATCAGCCACAGCCCGCATGGCGATGCCCTCTTTGTTGAATCGGAAGAAGATGGTGAAGATGAGAAGAAAAGCCAGGGCGATGCCGATGGCCCACAGCTTGTCCGCCGTCACCACCGCATTGAAGATGTGCACCTCGGTTTTGGGGATGAAGGCAGGAAAAACCTGGGGGTTGGTGCCCCATATCCCGCCGACCGTCGCCTTGAGCAGGCTCGCCAGTCCAATGGTCACCATAATCACCGAGATGATGGGCTCGCCGATGAGGGGACGTAAAACCAGTCGTTCGATGATGACGCCCAATCCGGCGGCGACGATGATGGTGAGGATGATGCCAATGCTCCAGTGCAGCCCCAGTTGCCCCATGAAGAAATAGGCCAGATAGGCGCCGATGAGCAGAAATTCGCCCTGGGCGAAGTTGATGACGTCGCTGGATTTGTAGATCAGCACAAAGCCCACCGCCACCAGCGCATACACCGCGCCGCTGGTCAATCCAGTCAGGGTCAATTGCAGAAATTTGTCCATCGATTACAACTCCTCGATCTTCAAGCGGGTCTTGATGGTGGCGGTGCGGCCATCCTGATAGGTGATCACCGTCTCCACATCCAGGTGATCGCTATCGGAGTAAAGCGCCTCGATGATATCCTTGTAGCGCTTGGCCACGAAACGGCGGCGGACTTTGCGGGTGCGGGTCAGCTCGGCGTCATCCGCATCCAGTTCTTTGTGCAATAGCAGGAAGCGGCGGATACGGGCGGCTTTGGGCAAATCGGCATTCGCCTCTTCCACATGCTTGCGCACCAGGGCGTAAATCTCGGGCTTTTGTGCAAGATCGGTGTAGGTGGTGTATGCCAGTTGATTTTTCTCCGCCCATTTGCCCACGTTGCCCATATCAATGTTGATCATGGCGGTGACAAAGGGCCAATCGCCGCCAAAAACCACCGCCTCTTTGATGTAAGGGCTGAATTTTAGCTTGTTTTCGATGAATTGCGGACTGAATTTCGTGCCGTCGGCCAGGGTCATCACATCCTTGGCACGGTCGATGACGATAAGATGGCCATCTTCATCGAAATACCCGGCGTCGCCCGAATGCAACCAGCCATCTATCAGCGTGGTTTTCGTTGCCTCGGGATTTTTGTAATAGCCTTTAAAAACAGCCGGGCTTTTGACCAAAATCTCGCCATTCTCAGCGATCTTCACCTCTGTCTCGGGGATAGGCGTGCCCACGGTCTGGAATTTCACATCGCCATTGCGGTGCAGCACGGCGATGCCGCTGACTTCGGTCTGGCCATAAATCTGTTTGAGATTGACGCCCAACGCGTGGAAAAATCGAAAAACGTCCGGGCCCAGAGCCGCGCCGCCGGTGTAGGCCTGCTTGATGCGTCGCAATCCCAGGTGGTCTTTGATAGGCAGAAACATGATCCAGTCGGCGATTTTGTATTTCAGCTTCAGGCCCAGGCCGGGCGTCTGTTTTTTGAATCGTACGTCCGCCATCTGGTAGCCAATGGGCGTGGCCCAGTCATACACCTTGCGCTTGAACCAGGTGGTGTCCTCGATCTTCACCTGCACCTGGCTGACCAGGTTCTCCCAGATGCGCGGAGGCGAGAACATGGTCTGGGGCCCGATCTCTCTGATGTTCTCCTGCACCGTCTCCGGCTCCTCCGGGAAATTCACGGTGAAGCCCGCCTGCAGTCCGCAGGCCAACGACATCATCTGTTCCCCGATCCAGGGCAAAGGCAAAAAACTGACGAATTCATCTTTATCGCTCATGGGGTCCACTTCCATCAGATCGCGCCCCATGCTGATGAGATTGTTGTGGGTGAGGATGGCCAATTTGGGAAAACTGGTGGTGCCCGAGGTGGTGGAAAGAATGGCGATATCCTCGCCCTTGCCCCGGGCGACGCTCTCTTCAAACCAGCCGGGACGCGCTTTCTCATAATCCCGGCCCAGCGCTTCCACTTCGGGAAAACTCATCAAATAAGGCTCGGTGTAATTGCGCAGGCCTTTGGGATCGTAGTAGATGACCTTTTCCACTGTGTGCAGCTCGGGCCACAACTCGATGATCTTGTCCACCTGTTCCTGATCTTCCACGACCAAAAATTTGGCGTCGCTATGGGTGATGATGTACGCCACTTCCTTGACAATGCTATCCTGATAGATGCCGATGGATTTGCCCCCCGCGCTTTGTGCGGCCAGCTCGGCGTAGACCCACTCCGGGCGATTGTCGCCGATGATGGCCACAGTGTCCGCGGGCGTGAAACCCATGCTCACCAGGCCCAACGAGAAGTACTTGACATGCTCCAAATACTCGGCCCAGCTCACGCTCTGCCAGATGCCGAACTCCTTTTCTCGCAGGGCGGTTTTCTTGTCTCCGTAAAGCTTCGCTTTTTCGATCAGGAATTGTGGAAAAGTTTCAGGCTGCATAGCTATCCATAAGAGGGGATACGTCTTTGCGACGACCGCAGAAAGGCGTTATCGCCTCCGATGATGACGGGAAGGATCATTTGTCCGGAGACGCCTCACATTCGTCCGACGCGACGTATGGCGTTGTGGTGGCAGTTGCTAGAAAAAGGCGAACGATCCCGTGTCTTCGCCCAGATAGGCTTCGATGACGCGAGGGTTCTTGCGCACTTCGTCGGGCGTGCCATCCCCGATCTTCTGGCCAAAGTCCAGCACGACCACATGATCAGAGATATCCATAACGACGCCCATATCATGTTCGATGAGCACGATGGTGACGCCGTGCTCTTCGTTGACATCCAAAATAAAGCGAGCCATATCCTCTTTCTCTTCGGAGTTCATGCCCGCCATAGGTTCATCTAGCAACAGGATGGCAGGCTCCATGGCCAGCGCCCGTCCCAGTTCCACCCGTTTTTGCAATCCATAAGCTAAAGTCCCCACAGTTTTTTTGCGAATTGCCTCGATTTCCAACAGATCGATGATCTCTTCCACAAATTTGCGGTATTCGATTTCCTCACGCTGCGCCGATCCCCAGTACAATGCTCCGGCCAGCAGCCCTGTTTTCATATGCACATGACTTCCGGACATTAGATTTTCCAGCACTGTCATGTGTTTGAATAATTCGATATTTTGAAACGACCGCGCCACTCCCGCCTGGGCGATGCTGTGCGGTGACATTTTGATCAGATCAAATTCTTTGCCGTTGTTATGAAAGGTAATGCGCCCTTCTTGCGGATTGTACAGACCGCTGATGCAATTCAGCAGAGAAGTTTTCCCCGCCCCATTGGGGCCGATAATTGCGATAATCTCACTCTGTTTGACCTCCAGCCCCACGCCCGCCAACGCTGTCACACCACCGAAACGCAGCTTGACATTGTCCACTTCCAATTGCACATCTCCTGGCTGTAATGTGCTCCCGTTGAGATCATGTTCCATTGCGTGGGCCATAACACTTCCTTTTTGAACGTCGAATGGAATGGCGAAACAAGAAAAAACTGTTACAAATCGAACGTCGATTCTGCGTTATTGTGAGATTATCAAAATTGCGAGGACAGTGCGGCGATCGACAGGCTTTCCCCCCATGCGAGAAGCGGGCAGCCTTTATGCCTGATAAACTATCTGTTTGGTTTTCCGATCAACGCTGAAAAGTATATCAATATCCAATTGAATTGGCAATTTTTTGTTTAACGCTAAAAAGTAGGATAAATGAGTAGAAATGCTCCTTAGTGACGCGCCGTGTCAAACAGGTAAAAATATAACGCAATGCGTTAAACTCGGAATTGGACATTCGGACTGTCTCTTATACACATCTGACGCTGC
>WGCR01000272.1 GCA_015493675.1 Anaerolineae bacterium | reverse complement strand
GGATCCGGGCGCGCCGCTGTACAACAATTTCTCCGCCATCCGCATCCAGGGCGGGCTCTCTATTCCCCTTTTGGCCCGCAGCCTCAACCTCATTGTCGAGCGTCACGAGATTTTGCGCACGACCTTCCACGAGGCGGCGGGCAAGCCGGTGCAGCGTATTCATGAGCACATGCCCGTGGAATTGTCCGTGCGAGACATCAGTGATACGCCCGCCGCGGAGCAGGAAGCGCGTATCCATGAGCTGGCCATCGCCCATGCTCGCCGGTCTTTCGATCTAAGCCAGGGTCCCCTGCTGCGGGCCGAAGCCCTGCGTCTGGGGGAGAACCGCTATGTTCTCTTCTTCACCATGCACCATATCGTCTCCGACGGCTGGTCGGTGGCCGTGCTGCTGGATGAGCTTGTCACCATTTATCAGGCTTTGGCCGAGGAGCGGCAGCCCGATCTGCCGCCCTTGCTCATCCAGTACGCTGATTTCGCAGCCTGGCAGCTCGAACGCATCCAGTCCGGGGAGCTGTCGAATCAAATCGCCTGGTGGCGGGAGCAACTGGCTGATCTGGAGCCTCTGGAGCTTCCCGCGGATCGGCCTCGCCCGCCCATCCAGACCTCCAATGGGGCCAATGAGTGGTTCGAGCTGCCCGAAAATCTCTATCTACGCCTTACCGAACTGGCCCAGCAGCAGGGCGTGACCAGTTTCATGCTCCTGACAGCGGCTCTTTCGGCGTTGCTGCATCGCTACACCATGCAAGATGACATCGCCCTGGGCACGCCTATCGCCAATCGCACCCGGGTGGAGACCGAAGGTCTCATCGGCTTTTTGCTCAATACGCTGGTATTGCGGGCCGATCTCTCGGGGAATCCCACCTTCGAGGAGCTGCTGGCCCGGGTGAAAGAGACCACTCTTGGCGCATATGATCATCAGGATGTCCCCTTCGAGATGCTGGTGGATGCGTTACAGCCCCAGCGCGACATGAGCCGCACGCCGCTTTTTCAGGTGATGCTCGATCTTCAGCAATCGCAGCTTTCGCGCCTCGACCTCCCTGATTTAACATTCTCCCTACTACGTATTGACGACGGCACAGCCAAATTTGATATGGCTTTCTCCCTGGAAGAAGGCCCGAACACCATTTCCGGCTACGTCAATTATAACACAGACCTGTTCGACAGGCCGAGAATCCGGCGACTGGTGCAGCATTTCATCCGCCTGCTGGATGCCGCTGTGACCCGCCCTGAGCTGCGCATCTCCCAACTGCCCCTCATCACCCCCGAGGAAGCGGCCTTGCTCGACCGCTGGGGACGGCTCGCCGACGCAGCTTTCCCGCCGCCGCCCGATCTCGTGAGCCAGTTCCAGGCGCAGGTCGCGGCCACTCCCGATGCCGAGGCTGTCGTTCAGGATCACATCCGTCTCAGCTATGCGGAGCTGGACGCCCGGGCGAATCAGGTCGCGCATGCGCTTACCGCCCGCGGCATCGGGCCGGAGCAGGTGGTGGGCGTCTTGCTGCCCCGCACGCCCGATCTCATCGTCGCCATTCTGGGCATTCTCAAGGCTGGCGCCTCCTTTGTCGTCCTCGCCTCCGACTACCCTCAAGAGCGGATGCGCTTCATCATCGAAGACGCGAACATTGGCATAATCATCAGCGATCAGCCCGCAACCTCCACGGTCGATGTTTTACGGTTGACGGACGAGGTCGCCTCCCAACCGACAAGCGCTCCCGCAACGCACGTCCTCCCCGAAAGCGCGGCTTACATCATCTACACCTCGGGCACGACCGGTCAGCCCAAGGGCGTGGTGGTGGAGCGAGGCCCGCTCTCTGCTCATATCGCCAGCATTCGCCAGGTCTTCGGCATCACATCCCGGGATCGGGTGTTGCAGTTCGCGTCTCTCACCTTCGATCAGGGCCTGGAGCAGGTGTTCGTGACCCTGACCACAGGCGCATCCCTGATCATGCGGGGGGATGATGTGTGGCCGCCCGAGCGATTCGCCGGCGTGGTGCGGACGAATCAGCTTTCGGTTATCAACCTGCCGCCCGCCTATCTGGGCCAGGTGATGCGCGTCTGGGGGGAACAGCCCCGGCAGGTTGCTGAACTCGATCTGCGGCTCATCATCTCGGGCGGAGAGGCTCTCACCTCCGAAATCGTGGCTGTTTGGCGAAAGGCGTTGCCCGGCGTAACCCTGCTCAACGCGTATGGCCCCACCGAGGCCATTATCACTGCCACCACCTATGACGTGCCGGTTGAGGCCGATGAACAGCATCTGGGGAAAGCCTTGCCCATCGGGAAGCCGGTCGCGCCGCGCAGCGCCGTGATTCTGGATCGCTACGGCAATCGCACACCCGTCGGCGTACCGGGCGAGCTGTGCATCGGCGGCGAGACCCTGGCCCGCGGCTATCTGGGCCGTCCCCACATCACAGCAGACGCCTTCCGCCCCGATCCCTTCATCGACGGTCTATCGTCTCGCCTTTATCGCACCGGCGATCTGACTTGCTTCCGCCAGGATGGCGTCATCGAGTACCTGGGACGCATCGATCATCAGGTCAAGGTGCGGGGATTCCGCATCGAATTGGGAGAGATCGAGGCTGTTTTGCATCAGCATCCCGCCATCGATTTGGCTGTGGCCCAGGTGTACGCCAATGAGCAGGACGCCTTGCTGGTTGCCTACATTTTCAACGATGAAGGGAAATTCCCCACCGTGGCCGAATTGCACGAGCATCTCAAAGCCCGATTGCCGCATTACATGATCCCCGGCATTTTCATCCCCCTGGACACTGTGCCTCTGACCCGCAGCGGCAAGGTGAACCGCCGGGCCTTGCCCGCGCCCGACAGCCAGGGCCCGCGCCTGAGCACGGGCCAGACGTATGTTCCGCCTTCCACGCCCGTCGAAGAAGACCTGGCCCGCATCTGGGCTGAGGTGTTGGACCTGGAACGGGTTGGCATCCATGATAATTTCTTCGAGTTGGGGGGGCACTCCCTGCTGGCCACCCAGATCGCCTCTCGGGTGCGGGAGCTCTACGATGTGGATGTGCCTTTGCGCGCTCTTTTTGAATCCCCCACCATCGCCCAACTGGCCGCACTCATCACCGAGGCCATGCTGGAAGGGATGGAAGAAGAGAAATTGACGGAACTGCTGGACCAGCTCGATGATTTGGGCGATATTGAAGACCTTTCTGAAGAAGAATTGATGCGACTGTTGGGAGAGGAGTGAGAATGCCCGATCGCCTTGATAAGTTTTCTCCTGCTCAACGCGCAAAGCTGGCAAAGTTGCTGGCTGCAAAAAAACACAAGAAGCAGGCGCTGCAACTGACCATCTCGTCCCGCTCCCATCGGGATGATTATCCTCTTTCCTTGCAACAGGAGCAGCTCTGGCTCATCGATCAGTTGGAGCCTGGGAATCCCGCCTACAACATCCATGCGGCATTGCGCATCGTGGGGCCGCTGGCGCCGGCGCTGCTGCAAGAGAGTTTCAGGCGGCTCATGGCCCGGCACGAGGTGCTGCGGGCCTGGTTTGACGCGTCCGAAGGACGCCCCCGGCAGCAGATAGCCGAGGAGGCTGGGCTGGATATCGCCTTCCACGACCTGCGGGAGCGCTCTGATGAAGAGAAGCATCGCGAGCTCCGGCGCATCTCCGACGATCTGGCGCACACCCGCTTTGATTTGAGCCGGCCGCCTTTGATGCGGGCCGCTTTGCTGCGCATGGGGCCGCATGAACACATCTTCCTGCTCACCATGCACCACATCATCGTGGACGGGTGGAGCATGAGCGTGCTGGTAAAAGAGTTTGTCAGCATCTATGAGGCCCTGGTCGCAGGCAAGGAGCCCGACCTGCCCGATCTTCCCATCCAGTATGCCGATTACGCGGCCTGGCAGCGGGCCTGGATCGAGAGCGACGCCTATCGCCGTCAGCTTGCCTTCTGGCGGGAGCAGATGACGCCTTTGCCGCGGCCCCTGCAACTTCACTCCGATTATCCCCGGCCCGATGTGCAGCGCATCCAGGGCCTGCACCACGAATTCCTCATCCCCAAAGCGCTGGTGAGCCGGTTGCAAACCCTGGCCCGGGAGCAGAACGCCACCCTGTTCAACATCCTTTTGGCCGGGTTCAAGGCGCTGCTGGCCCGCTACACCGGTCAGGATGATATTGTCGTCGGAGCGCCGGTGGCCAACCGTCCCTTCCCCGAATTGGAGACGCTGCTGGGCTACTTCGTCAACCCGCTGCCTCTGCGCACCGATCTCTCCGGCGATCCCGCTTTCCTCGAACTCCTGGCCCGGGAACGGGATGCAAATCAGGCCGCCTTCGATCGCCAGTCCGTCCCCTTCGAGAACCTGGTGCAGGCGGTGCAGCCCCGGCGCTCTCTGGCTTATTCTCCCCTCTTTCAGACGCTTTTCACCCTGCAAAACCTGCCCCGCAAGCTGGCGGCCCGCGAGGTGCGCTTCGAGCCCTTGACCCTGGAATCGGGCACGGTGAAGTTCGACATCACCCTGACTATGGAGGAGGATGCCGCGGGCCTGCGGGGCTGGCTGGGCTATCGCACAGATCTCTTCCATCCCGACGCCATCGCCCGCATGGCCCGGAATTATGTGGCGCTGCTGACCGATGCGGTGGCGCATCCGGAAAAGCCTCTTTCGCAACTGGCGATGTTGGATGAGGAGCAGCGGCGCGAGCTGGCGGAATTGGCCGGAGCGTTCAGCGATCAGTATTCAACGCCCGGTGATCAGTTTTCGATGGCGGCGTTGTTTGAACGACAGGTGGAGACGACGCCCGAGGCCATCGCCATCCTCGCCCCCGACGAACTCCTGCGCGAACAGCCGCGGGCCCTGACTTATGCCGAGCTGGACGCCCGCGCCAACCAGCTCGCACACGCCCTCATCGCCCGGGGCGTGACGGCTGAAACCCGCGTCGGGCTCATGCTTCCCCGCTCCCCCGAGCTCATCATTGCCCTGCTGGGCGTTCTGAAAGCGGGCGGCGTCTATGTGCCGCTGGATCCCAACTATCCGCCCGAGCGGCTGCGGTTCATGTTGGAAGATAGCGGCGTGGAGTTGGTAATCAGTGAGCAGTTGGCAGTAAACAGTAATCAGTCAGAGCTACAGAGGTCAGAGGTCAGAGGTCAGAAGTCAGAAGGGAGTCAGACATTGGACATTGGACATGGGACATGGGACACATCCACTGATAACTGTTTACTGATTACTGATAACTCCCTCTCCACGTATCCCGACACATCTCCTGACATCCCCATCCACCCCGACAACGCCGCCTACATCATCTACACCTCCGGCACCACGGGGCGGCCCAAGGGCGTGGTGATCACCCACCGCGGGCTCGGCAACTACATCCGGCACGCGGCCCGATCCTTCGGCCTAGCGCCCGAGGACCGGGTGCTGCAATTCTCCTCCATCAGTTTCGACGCCGCGGCCGAGGAAATCTACCCCACTCTGATCTCGGGCGCCACCCTGGCCTTGCGCACCGACAGCATGATCGGCTCGGCCCGCACCTTCATCGAAGCTTCCGCAGCCCTGGGAATCACGGTGTGGGATATGGCCACCGCGTTTTTCCATCAGCTCATCGTCGAAATGGAAGAGACGGGTCTGGAAGCCCCCGACTCGCTGCGCCTGGTGGTTTTCGGCGGCGAAAAAGTCCAGCCCGCGCTGCTGCGGCAGTGGTTCCGGCGGGTGGGCGATGCGGTGCGGCTGCTCAACACATACGGCCCAACCGAGACCACCATCGTCGCCACCGAGAGCGAGATCATCCCCGAAAAGCTGGAGGACGCCCTGCCCGCGCCCATTGGCCGCCCTGTGAGCAACATCCACGCCTGGGTGGTGGATGCAGCCGGGGAATTGGCGCCGCGCGGGGTGGTGGG
>WGCR01000271.1 GCA_015493675.1 Anaerolineae bacterium | reverse complement strand
CTTCAGGCCTGCGGCCGGCCCCCTCTTCATCTCCTCCCGCAAGCGGGGAAGCGTTCCAACTAAACATTGTGATGAACCTTCCCAAATATGATCTTTATCATATATGAATAAGATGAAAAAGATTAAAATACAGTGAATGCACGTATCCGCATTTCCGGATACGTTGTTTATGTTTTACCCCAAGGAGCTTTCCCTGATGATTCCCCAACGAGCAGAAATAGCCAGAATGCACGCAGAGCTATGCTCCGGGATATCCGACCCGAATCGCATTGCGATTCTCTATGCCCTATCGGAACGTCCCAGCAATGTGACAGGCCTCACTGCCCGATTGCATTTGCCTCAATCCACCGTCTCCCGGCACCTGCGCATCCTGCGCAACAGCGGACTGGTGAAATTCGAACGGCAGGGGAGAGAAGTGCAGTATGAGCTTAGCGATGATCGCGTCATCCAGGCCCTGGAACTCCTGCGGAAAGTCCTCAACGAACGCATTTCAGTCCATTCTCAACTACTCATTCAGGAAACAAAGGAGGTGCGCTGAACGCCAATCCCTACATCGTATCGAGTTATTGCATTCCGTTATCACAAATTATTTTCCCATCTTGTTTTCTGGCCAGAGAACAAAAGATTCCCATCAAACACGCACTCACACTTTTCAGCCTTCCCGCTCGCTGAATCAAATCCATTCTAGCAGGAAGCCTGGCCCCTTACACGCCAACACCATAGTGAGGTAAGGCTTATGCTTCACAAGAAAAAAAACTGGATTATAGGCATTCTTATCACCCTGATTATTTTTGGGGTGCCGATTGCCCTGGTTGCTGTTCCCCGGGCAGCCTCCCAAAAAATCGATAATCCCCGGGCAAATCTGCCCCAACATCCCATGCCCACTGACCACAGTGGTTTTTTTGCGGATGCTGATTTCAAAACCGGCCAGGATGTGACCAAGGCCTGTCTGGCCTGTCATCCTGAGGCTGGCCAAGATATGATGAAGAACAACCACTTCTCCTGGACGCACGAATATGACATCTCCGAGGTGCCGGGAGTCCATGACAATGTGCTGGGCCTGGGTGACAAAGTGCTGACAGGCAAAAAACATGTCATCAACAATTTTTGTATCACCATCAAGCCCAACTGGCCCGCCTGCACTGCCTGCCACGCTGGCTATGGCTGGAAGGATGACACCTTCAATTTCGATGATCCCACCAACATCGACTGTCTGGCCTGCCACGACAACACAGGGTATTATGTCAAATCACAAGCTGGCGTCCCCGCCAAGTCAGTGGATCTGGTGAACATTGCCAAACATGTGGGCAACCCCACCCGCCTCAACTGTGGCTCTTGCCATTTCCGCGGCGGCGGCGGCGATGCAGTCAAGCATGGCGATCTCGACAACTCCCTCATCTACCCCACTCGCGACCTCGATGTGCATATGGGGGGCGAGGGCATGGTCTGCACCGACTGCCATCGCTATGAAGGCAATCACGTCTTCAAGGGCCGCGCCCTCAGCGTCAGTCTGGATGACAAAAACCAGGCGCACTGCACCGATTGTCACAGCGAAACGCCGCACCAGGACGATCGGCTGAACATGCACACCAAGACGGTGGCCTGTCAGACCTGTCACATTCCCACCTTCGCCCGCAAAGAGGCGACAAAAACATATTGGGATTGGTCGCAAGCCGGCAAAGACCTGCCCATCAAGAACATTCACGAATACATGAAAATCAAGGGCCGGTTCGTCTACGAGCGCGACGTCATCCCCACTTACGCCTGGAGCAACGGCAAATTGGCTGACCGCTATCTGGTCGGCGACAAGTTCGATCCATCGCACGAGTTGATTCTGAACCCGCCGGCTGGCGACATCAACGATCCCACCGCAAAGATTTTCCCCTTCAAGGTGCATCACGCCACGCAACCTTACGACAAGAAGTACAATATCTTGCTGACGCCGCACACCTACGGGCCCGGCGGCTACTGGAGCGATTTCGAATGGGACAAAGCCCTACGCGATGGCGCGAAAGCCTTCGGGTTGCCCTACAGCGGCGATTATGGCTTCGCCCGCACCGCCATGTATTGGCCCACCACCCACATGGTGGCCCCCAAAGAAGACGCCCTGCAATGCAACGCCTGCCACACCCCCGACGGCTCCCCTGGCCGTCTGGACTGGAAAGCCCTGGGGTATGAGGGCGATCCCATGATCTACGGCAGCCGAAAAGTCAATCTCGAAACAGCCAACGCTAATCCGGGAGGCCAACAATGATGCATCATGGCTTCAAGCGGTACATCGGGCTGGCGATGCTGGTCCTGATACTGGCCCTCGTCACCCTGGGTACGGCTTCCGCCCAACCCTCTCCCATCCATCCCACTTTCCCGCTGCTCGATGAAAACGGCGTCAACGTGCTTGATTCCGGCAAACCCGTCTCGGTTATGAAAACCTGCGGCGGCTGCCACGACACCGAGCTCATCGAAAGCCATAGCTTCCACAGCCAGGTCGGATTGAATCAAATATATCCGGCAGGCCAGGCGCCGTCCGGGCGTCCATGGGACACCAGCAAGGGCCTCTTCGGCCTGTGGGATCCCATCACCTACCGCTACCTCAGTCCTCCGGGCGACAAAACCATTGATCTGACCACCGCCGATTGGATCAAAGTTTATGGTTCACATCATGTGGGCGGCGGTCCCGCAGTCACCAGTCGCGAAGGCGCGCCGCTGAAAGACCTGCCGGTCAGCGCCGACAACCCCGAAACAAGCATTGTCAACCCCAAAACCGGCAAGCTGGAGCCCTGGAACTGGAAGGAATCGGGCACTGTTGAAGAAAACTGCTTCCTTTGCCACATGCCTTCTCCCAATAACAATGCCCGCATCGAGACTTTGAAAGAGGGCGACTTCGGCTGGGCCAACACTGCCACCCTCATCGGCACAGGCATTGTATTGCCCAAGGCTGGCGGAGAGGGCATGACCTACAATCGAGACGCCTTCGACGATCAGGGAAATCTCAAAAAAGACGTCCTGCCCCTGCAGAGTCCATCCAGTGAAAACTGCGGCCAATGCCACGGTAAAGTCCAGACAGACATCACGAGCGCCCTGGCTTATCGAGATTTCAGCGATAATGACTGGACAACGCAACGCACGGGCCAGATATTCTCAGGCCAGCGCATCTCCGACAGCGCCCTGAATATCGCCGGCAAGAGCGATCTCAAACGCTCATGGGATGTACACGCCGAACGCAATCTGAATTGCACCGACTGCCATTATGCGATCAACAATCCCGCCTACTACGAGCCGCCCAAAGAGTTGAATCCCAAGCACCTCACCTTCGAGCCACGGCGCCCAGACATCTCGGATTACCTGCAGAAACCGATCCACGAATTCGCCCGCGGCGCAGTCACCAAAGACGAAGTGGGCGCTACATTCACCGAAAGCATGCGCCGCTGCGAGTCATGCCACGATTATAAGTCCACCCATACCTGGCTGCCCTACGAAGATCGGCATGCCCAGAAGCTCAGTTGTGAGGCTTGCCACATCCCCACCATGCACGCCACGGCCATCCAGCAGAACGACTGGACTGTGATTAACCCTGAGGGCAAAGGCGTCCTCACCTATCGCGGCGTGACCGGTGACGGCAACCCCCACAATCCCTATAACCTCTTCGAAGGCTACAATCCTATCCTGCTGCCGCGTTATGACACCGAGGGCAATGCCAAACTGGCGCCTTTTAACCTGGTTAGCTCCTGGTACTGGGTGTATGGCGATCCAGCCCGCCCCGTGCGCCAGATGGATCTAAAAAAGGCCTTCTTCGATGATCAGGGCAACTACAAAGCCGAGATTGTCGCTGCTTTCGACGTAAACGGCGATAATCGCCTCACCACTGCTGAACTTCGCATCGACGATGATGCCAAAGAGAACGTCGTGCGCACGCAGTTGGAAGCTCTGGGACTGGAGAATCCCCGAATTCAGGCTGAAGTGCAGCCTTACAGCATCTCCCACAATGCCACCTGGGGCCAATACTCCACCCGCGACTGCAAGTCCTGCCACAGCGATGATTCCCGCGTCTCCGAAGCCCTGCTGCTGGCCAGCTATACGCCCGGCGGCGTCACGCCCACCCTGGTGGGCGATGTGAACATGGAACCCACAGGAGACCTGGTGCAAGGAGCGCACGGCGAATTATATTTCCAGCCCAGTACGGCCAAAGAAGGTCTTTATTTGCCCGGACACGATCGGGTAAAATGGATTGACTGGCTGGGAGTGCTGATGATGCTTGGCGTCCTGGCAGGCGTCGCTATCCATGGCGGGCTGCGTATGTACGCTGCTGCGCATGGCGCCGCAACCCATCATGGCCCCACCCGCAAGCTCTATCTCTACACCTTCTACGAGCGGTTGTGGCACTGGACGCAAGCCATTGCCATCATCCTGCTGATTCTGACCGGCGCCGTCATTCATCGTCCAGATGTATTCGGAGCCATCGACCTGGGCGCCATGGTGCCTGTCCACAATGTCCTGGGTTTCCTGCTGCTGTTCAACGCATTCTTCGCCCTGTTCTATTTCCTGGCCGGGCACACCGTGCAGCAGTTCCTGCCCGAACCCAAGGGCTTCTTCCATCAGGCATTGCAGCAAGCCATGTTCTATGGCCGAGGCATCTTCAAGGGAGAACCACATCCCTTCGAGAAGAATGAAAAACGCAAGATGAATCC
Source organism: Anaerolineae bacterium (assembly GCA_015493675.1). Classification (GTDB taxonomy): domain Bacteria; phylum Chloroflexota; class Anaerolineae; order J102; family J102; genus M2005. The sequence goes on along the minus strand of WGCR01000271.1, from coordinate 1,158 downwards.
CTTGCAGCAGATGACCTATCTGGTAATCCTCAACGTCTTGCTACCCTTGCAGATCATCACCGGCATCCTCATCTGGGGAGCCCAGCGCTGGCCTGTCTTATCCAACGCCATTGGCGGCCTGCGCTACATCGCACCTTTCCACACGCTTATTGCCTGGTCCTTCGCGGCTTTCGTAATCATGCACATGTATCTGACAACCACTGGCCACACCCCACTGGCCGCGGTGGAAGGCATGATCACCGGCTGGGAGGAAGTGGAAGTCGAAGATGACCACCACACGGACATGACCACCGCCTGACCTGGCCGAGCCAGAGACAAGAAGCTGATCTCACGCAAAGTCGCCAAGGCGCTAAGCTCTTTTGCATCTTCTGATCTTTGCGATGTTGCGTCTTTGCGTGAGACATTTTCTTACATCTGGGCCGCCATGATCAAAATCAAGGAGGCATTTCTTTATGACTGCTGCATCCACAACGAAAACACCTATGAAAAAACAACGGGCTCGCAAGCCCTTCACCAATTCCATCATCGCAGGGGTGATTTTGGGCTTCGTGCTATTTGGAGTCTATTTCTTCACCGGCGATGGTCTGGGGGCGTCGGGCGGAGCTAATCGCATCGCTATCTGGCTCGCCAAAATCGTCGTTCCCGGTTGGGTCAACAGCACGCCCTATCTCATCAAATATGGCGGTGGCGCCAAAAAACCGCTGGATTCTTTCATCGTCATGTTGGATATAGGCGTCCTGTTAGGCGGGTTCCTCTCGGCATGGTATTTTGGCCGTCTCAAGGTCGAAACCATCAAAGGCCCACGCATCACTCCCACCACCCGCTGGATTATCGCCTTCATCGGCGGCACGTTGGCCGGCTTTGGCGCCCGTATGGCCCGTGGCTGCACCTCTGGCCAGGGACTGAATGGCACCGCCACCCTCTCGGTAGGAAGCTGGGCTTTTTTGCTGGCTTTCTTTGCAGGCGGCTATATCCTGGCTTATTTCGTACGACGATTATGGTTCTAAACTCATCAGCATCTTACCTGAATTTGCTTTATTTACAAGGAGGCATTTATGGCGCCTTTTGATCCTGTAGCGCTTATGGGCAAGCCCATGGGCTATCTGGTCTTCGTCCTTTTCGGCATGGCTTTCGGCGCATCGCTGGAAATTGCCGGAT
>WGCR01000270.1 GCA_015493675.1 Anaerolineae bacterium | reverse complement strand
GGCCATCCGCATCCTGGGCGAAGTCACCTGGGATCGACTGGAAACGCTGCGTCAGGCCGACGCCATCGTCATCCGCGAACTGGAGGGAGCGGGCCTCTATCGGGCCACGTCTCAGGCCTTTGCCGTGCTGCTGCCGGTGCGCAGCGTGGGCGTCATGGGGGATTATCGCACCTACGGCAACGTGGTCGCCATTCGCATCGTCACCACCGATGATTTCATGACTGCGGATTGGGCCAAACTGCCCGCCGATCTGCTGGGTCGCATGGCCAACCGCATCGTCAACGAGGTCGAGGGCGTCAACCGCGTGGTCTACGACATCACCTCCAAGCCTCCCGCCACCATCGAGTGGGAATGATCCCGGACTGATGAAGTATTTTCGCTGGTTTCTGATTCTGGCGTTGGCGGGCGTCGTGCTGCTCATTGGCCCGCAATACATCAACTATGCCAAAGGCCGTGACGCCATCCCCGCCGGCGTCACGTTGGGTGGCGCCAATATCGGCGGCAAGTCGACCGCTGAAACCGTCGCGAATCTGCGAGCGGTCTTCGAGCGTCCGATCCTTGTCTTTCATGGCGAGAATCATCTCGTTTTGCAGCCCGAGGAGATCGATTTTCGGGTGGATGCCGAAGGCATGGTGCGCGAAGCGCAGAATCGGGCCCGGGGCTGGTACGCTATCTGGGATTTCCTGTTTTATCTCATGGACAAGCCGCCCATTGGCGGCGACATTCCCCTGCAATACAGCTATGATCGGGAAAAACTGGCGCAGTGGATCGAAACGCAATCGCAGAAGTATGATCATGAGCCGCTGCCGCCAACGGTGAACCTCGATACACTCTCATTCGTCAAGGGGCGTCCCGGCGTGCGCACCGATCCGGCGGAGACGGCTATCAGCATCATCGATGGTTTTACCGATCCATACAATCGGGAAGCGCATTTCAAACTGATAACCCAGGAGGCGGGCAAACCCGATTTCAGCGCCCTGGAAACGGCCATGAACCAGCGTTTCGAGAAATTCCCGGGCGTGTATGCGTCCTATTTTCAGTTTTTGCCCACCGGGGAAGAAATCGATATCGACGCCGACACCGCATTTTCGGGTATGAGCACCATCAAGCTGGGCATTTTGCTGATGACCTACATGGAAAACGATTTGCCCCTGCCCGACAACATCACCAAGTGGATCAGCGTCACTGTCACGTCGCCCACGGCCAGCAACGCCGCGGCCAACGCCCTGATGTATCATCTTGGCGATGGCGACACCATGGCCGGCGTGCGAAAAGTGTCACAATTTTATCAGGATTTCGGGCTCAAAAACACCTTCATCTCCACGCCCTACAACAGTGACGTCATCCCGGCCATGAAACGCACGCCCGCCAATACGGATCCCGAATACAAAACCAATCTGGATCCGGCCATGCAGACTACCCCGCGGGATATGGGCGTGCTGCTGGCCGAGATCGGGCGCTGCGCCGAGGGCAAAGGGGCGCTTCTGGCCGCGTATCCCGATAAACTCACGCCCGAAAAATGCGAGCAGCTCATCTGGTGGCTGGAACAGAATCCATTGGGCTATCTCATCAAATATGGCGTGCCCGAAGGAACGCGTATCGGGCATAAACATGGTTACGCCCCCGACACGCAGGGCGATGTCGCCATCATCTACGGACCCGAAGGCCCTTATGTGCTCACTATCTACGTCTATCAATACGGCTGGGTGGTGTGGGATATGAGTAATCCGCTGATGGGGGATATCAGCCGTCTGGTGTGGAATTATTTTCTGTTCCGCACCGGGCAGGAGCAGTTGCCCCCGCCGGTGTATGACGAGAACGCCCAGAACAACGCCACCCAGTAGAAAACACAAAGGCCCGCCGAGCATCCAGCGGGCCTTTGTGGGGAGTCATTTTCCTGTTACCAGGGATTGCACGAACAGGCTGGTTTCATTGGAGGGGTTGGATGTAGCGTCGCCGCTGACGCCCTGCACCCGGTAATAATAGCTCTCGCCGTTTTGCGTGGCGTTGACGTCGGTAAAGCCGGCGCCATCGCCCACCGCCGGGGGCTGCACGTTGGCGGCGATGCGGGTGGAGCCGGGATCGCCGGGCGTGAAATAAGGGGATGTGCTGCGCCAGATTTCGTAACTGCTGTATTCATAACGATGCACCCATTGCAGCATCACATCGGCGCCGTTCAGATCGTTGCGCAGATAGAAGGGATGGGGGATGATGCTCTCATCCTCCCAACGTTGGCGGGCGGGATTGGTGCAAGTTGCCTGATTCGTGTTCACATCTGAGCCCGTGGAAGGCCAGGCCATGCTCTGATAGGCGTAAAAAGCGGGCGATTGTGCAAGATAGTAGCTGTCGGGGATGAGATGATCATTGATGGCTGGATCCCATTGCACGGCGCCCAGCTCATAATTGCCATGTTTGAGCGTTCCCTGGATGGTGGCGTCTTCGGTGATGATATTGGGGGAGGCGTCACCCAGCACGTTTCCCACCACGTTCTGATCATCCGAGTCGTTCATCAGCTCGATGCCCTCGTCCTGCACGCACGTGCGGAAAAAGGTGTTGCCCGGCCCGTTGGCCCCCCAGTAATCCGAGGAGTCGATTTCCTGCACGATGTTCCCTTCGAACAGGTTGTAGGATGGGAAATGACCATGCACCGAGACATCGGTCAAGGTGGATTGGCGGTCGGTGGAATAGTTGTAGGCAAAGACATTGCCGCTGGCTCCCACCTGCACCACAAGGGGATGACGCAGATAGCGGAAGATGTTGTTTTCCACCAGGCAGTTGGTCACATGCTTGACCAGATTTACGCCATATCCCTCGCCGCCGGAGCCAAACCCCCAGGCGTCATGGAAATAGCTGTCTCGCACCTCGCATTGATAGGCGGCATGGACATAGACATGGCTGTTGAGCACCTTGTTGCTCTCAACTTCCCGCACCCATACATTGGTGACATTGTAGAAGAAGATCAACTGGCCCGGGCCTGCATCCAGCCTGGTCACATACATGCGCTCGATTCCCGCATCATGGACGACGGCCATGCGTCGGATCTGGGGGGCTCGTGAGGAGACATAATCGTTATTCAACGGTTTTTCCAGGCTGAGATCGTTCCCATTCACGCCAACGATCTTGACCACTTCCCCCACCGCATTCAAGGCCCAGTCCTCATTGCTGATTCTGGAGTCATTTTCCATCTCGATCTCGGCGTAATCTCCCGCGCTGAAAAGAGAGGGATCGGAGACTGTGAGGGTGGCGCTGCCCTTGGCGTAGCCGCCGGTCACCGGCGTAAAGTCGCTGTAACTATAGGCCAGCACCTTGAATCCGGCCACATCATCCATATAAATGCTTAGATTGAATTGTATTCGAGTGCGATCCGCTCCCTCGCCGCGTAGCACCACACCTGATTTCACAACCAGTGCGCCGTCGGTGGCTGTACGGCTTTTGATGTCATAAGTCCCCGCCGGCAAAAAGACAGCGCCGCCCCCTGCCGAATAGGCGTCGTCGATGGCGTTCTGGATGGCTGTCCGATCATCAATGCCGTCATTGGGGACAGCCCCATAATCGGCCACATTTTCGATGATGGGAACTTCGGGGATGCCGCCCTGAACACCGGGAGACCAGTCGACTTTACGATCGGGCGGGATGATCTCGTTGACTGCGTCAGGATCGGCGCGAACGGCGATTACAGGCAACTGCACAGCAACTGCCATCAACAGCAGGACAAGAAAATTGCGACCGTGGTTGTACAGCATGGCATACTCCATGATTCGATGATTATGGCGGACGCGATTCTATACAGAAAGTAACGCATCCGGGGCGAGAAGGATACGATGCCACCTCCTTGATATCTCGCAGCCGGGCGAGAGCGGCGAGAGAAAAGGAGGGGGTTTGGGGACAAGACGCTCTCTATCTTCAAAACAAGACGGGGCAAAATCGATTTAAAGTGGATGTGTCCAGTATTGGTTAGGCGCTTTCCGGTTCTGGCAACATTGTCGAGTGAACTCGGGCGCTTTGGGCGCAGCCCCCCACCATTGCTTCCTCCCCTGTTCCGTAAATAGAACGCAGATGACGCAGAAAAAGCCGATCTACGCAGATAAAAACAGATAAAATCAGGATAATCTGCGAGAATCTGCGGGCATCAGATGTGTCTGCGTTCCATTTTCATTCCTCATC
>WGCR01000269.1 GCA_015493675.1 Anaerolineae bacterium | reverse complement strand
TCAGTCCGCGACCCCGCACATCGCCCATGACCGGGAATTCGGCCTGGAGTTCGCTCAGGCGGGCCATGAGATGTTCGCCCTGGGCTGCCGCGTTCTCCACCAGCTTTTCCTCGCGGATGACGTCGATGGTGGCGGAGGCCGCGGCCGCGACCAGGGCGTTGCCGCCGCCGTAGGTGCCGCCGTGAGTGCCGGGCCGCCATTTGCCCATCAGCTCGGCCGAGGCTGCGATGCCCGAGATGGGCATGCCGCTGCCCAGGCCCTTGGCCATGATCAGGATGTCGGGGATGACGTCCGCGTACTGATAGCCGAAGAATTTGCCCGTACGCCCGAAGCCCGACTGCACCTCATCCGCCACCAGCAGGATGCCGTGCTCGTCCGCGATGCGACGCAGGCCCTCGAGAAAGGCGGGAGGCGTGGGCACGTAGCCACCCTCGCCCAGCACCGGCTCGATGATGAAGGCCGCGGTCTCGTCGGGCGCGCTCTGGCCGTGCAGCACCCGGTCCAGCTCGTTCAGGCTGAACTCGACCGTGGCGGCTTCATCCCAGCCGTAGTGATAGGCGTAGGGGAAGGGGCTGACGAACACGCCCGCGGGCAGAGGCTGATAATCGTAGCGATAGATGAATTTGGAGGTGGTCATGGCCATGGTCTGGGCGGTGCGGCCATGAAAGCTGCCCTGGAAGACGATGATGTTGCGGCGTTGGGTGGCCTGGCGGGCCAGTTTCACCGCGGCTTCCACCGCCTCGGCTCCGCTGTTGGAGAAGAAAAAGCGGTCGATCTCGGGCGGGGTGACCTCGTTCAGCTTTTCGGCCAGCTCCACGAAGCGGGGATTGATGACGATGTTCATCTGGGCGAAGAGCAGGCTGTCCAGCGCTTCCTGGATGGCGGCCACGACTTTGGGATGGCGATGGCCGGTGTTGATGACGCCGATGCCCGAGGTGAAATCGAGCCAGCGATTGCCCTCCTGGTCATAGAAATAGATGCCCTCGGCCCGGGCGGGCTGCATGGTGGTGAGATGCGTCCACACGGGCGAGAGAAGATCGGTGTTGGGGGTCATGGGGATGCTCCTGGAGTTAAAGACGTGAAATGTGATGCGTGAAGGCGTAAAATATGACGCCCTCATTATAGCGCAAAACCCGATACATCCCAGCCTATTTGCCTGCGACCTGCAAGCGACACCAGGCGTACAAAGCGTCGTAGACCTCGAACTGATGGGCCAGGTTTTCGTAATCATCGGGAAAACGCAGACTGTAGCCCACGGCGATGGCTTCCAGGCCCGCGGCCACAGGATCATCCTCCCGGTCTGCCCTGACATCTGCGCTATGAATGATCTTTGCCAGACGCAGCAGAGCCCTGTCGGTCAGATCATAATGGCCGATGATGGTCTCGAAAGAGCACTTGCCGTTATGATGGCCCAACGCCACGCCGGGCGCATCAAAGGGGATAGCGCCCGTTTCCTCGGCGACTTTGTTCACCTGACTTTTGGGCACAAAGATAAAATCTGCTTCCGAGTCGATAAAACGACTGATGAGCCACGGGCACGCCACGCGATCCACGTGAACATGCGAACGGGTAACCCATTTCATCATGACCTCCTGGGTTTATAATCTGAGAGAGAGTTTGTTGAAACGCTAGTTTGAGACTGTTCCTTAAATAGAACGCAGATGACGCAGAAAAATCTGATCTACGCAGATAAAAACAGATAAAATCAAAATAATCTACGAGAATCTGCGGGCATCAGATGTGTCTGCGTTCCATTTTCGTTCCTTATCGGCGTGCTGCCGCTCATAGCGTCTGTTCAAGTAATTTTTATCACAAGCGCTCCCGGCTGGCAAACAATCTCCCGTTCTTCCCATCAGATGTCAATAAACCCGCACAGTGTCGCTTCTCCGGCTCCCTCTGTCATTTCCTCATCTCTGGCACCTGCTGCTGATAGTACGCCGACAGCCAGAAGATAAAAAATGCCTGAAAATACCGATTTTTGGCCCAGAAAGGCATTTTTTAGCGCATTTTGGGCCATTTTTAGGCATTTTCAGGCATTTCGGAGCATTTTCAGGGCATTTTTCACGATAAAACGCCCTCTTTCGGGGATATGGCTTCCTTATTTTAATAGGCGCACGCGTATACGC
>WGCR01000268.1 GCA_015493675.1 Anaerolineae bacterium | reverse complement strand
TAAATAGAACGCAGATGACGCAGAAAAAACTGATCTACGCAGATAAAAACAGATAAAATCAAAACGATCTGCGAAAATCTGTGTGCATCAGATGTGTCTGCGTTCTATTTTAATTCCTCATCGGCGTGCAGCCGCTCATGGCGTCTGCTTTGTTACTTCTTTCGCCCCAGATAATAAAAATTGCAAGCCTGATAGGTGGCCCAGGAGGCGTTCTCGAAAAGATGATCCAGATATTTGAAGGGGTGGACCAGCCAGGAGGTGATTGCTCGCAGTGTCATTTTTAGCGGTCGCGTAGGCGTAATCACAAAGACAAAATCCCGAAATAACAGCCCCCAGGCATTAAATGGACCTGAACAGACGCCTTTCTCCACCAGTGAAAAGCCGTGTCGTTCAAACAAGGTTTCGATACCGCTATAAGTATAACGCTGAAAATCATTGGGAACCATGTGAAACGCCCGTAAAAAAGGGATTTCAGCATAGACGAGGCCGTCAGGGCGCACAATCCGGGCCATCTCTTCAACGGCTTGTTCCGGGTTGCGTACATGCTCAAGCACCGATGAGGAGAGAAATAAATCTACGGAATCATCTGCCAATGGCATGAGCTGGGCGTCAGCAAAGGCGTCGACATGCCCGGAATGAGGCAATCCAATGTACAAAATTTGGCGATAGGGCGCAAAAAGTTGTTGAAAAACACGCTCGACGCCCGCCCCGAGGTTTACGACTACCCGATCGGGATCATCAGGACGGGCTTCCGCCAGCGCCCGGGCAATGGCCCGTTGGCTGCTGCGCGTCCAGACTCTGGGTTCTGGCTCGGGAATCAGTTGCCGTAGTTTGCCCTTCCAACTGAGCGGCGGCAGCGGCGGCAGTCCCTCTCGAAAAACGGGCAACAGCGGGTGATCTGCAGGCAGCATAACGGGCGTGTTGCCCGCGAGAGGGTATTCTTGCGCACAGGTTGTGCAAAACAGCTTTTCATCAGACGCTTGCAATGGTCCGTGGCAAAGCGGACAGGCCAGAATGTTAGCCAGTTTGGAAGGCAAATCGGGCAATGTCATTTCAAAATCGGGTAGTGGACGCTGAAATTGCTGATTTCATGGAAGGCGGGAAGCAACGTCAGGTTGGCGGTGAGTGTGTGGCTCTTGGTATAATGCCACAATCACTCTCGATTCTCCAAGACAGGAAAAACTTTGCCAGCAGACACCCTTGTTCAAGGACGCATGATCGAAGCGCTACGCGCTGCCGTGGATGGTTATTTCGACATTCAGGGTATTCGATATGACGCGTCTTTCAAACCCTTCGATGACGCCATTCGTCTCAGCGGGCGCTTTCTTGCTGACACCGAGCGGGCTTATGACGTGATTTCGGCCCGGGCAAAGACGGCGGGATTTCTGATCTTCTTTCGGGAGGAGGAAGATCAGCCGGTGATTTATGCCGCGCTGGGCGATTTACCCGTCACAAAGCCCAACTGGACGTTGTTCGGCATCTTGCTGGCGACCACGGTGGCGTCGGTGTTTTTCGTGGGCGGATACACCGGACATGGCATCGACTGGAAGGCCGGCGCCAGCTTCGCCATCCCTTTGATCCTGATCCTGCTCTTCCATGAATTCGGGCATTTTCTTGTCTCCCGTCGTAATCGTATGGCCACAAGCCCGCCATATTTCATTCCCCTGCCCATTTCTATCTTTGGCACTTTGGGCGCGGTCATTGTGATGCGAGCGCCGCCCAAAAATCGCAGGCAGCTTTTTCAGATGGCTGTGGCCGGGCCGCTGGGGGGGCTGATTTTGGCTATCCCCTTTTTGTTCATCGGGCTTTCGCTTTCGCATGTGGGACCGGCGCCGCCTCCTCCCTACATCCAGGAAGGCAATTCTATCTTCTACCTGCTGGCCAAATGGCTGGTATTCCACCAGTGGCTGCCCGCCAATGGCGTGGATGTCCAGATTCACAACATTGCTTACGCCGCCTGGGTGGGGCTATTCATCACCGGCCTGAACCTGATTCCGGCTGGGCAACTGGATGGCGGGCATGTGGTTTACACCCTGTTTGGGCAGAAGGTGAAGTGGTTGAGTTACGCAGTTGTGGGGGCCTTCCTGCTGCTTTCTATCAAATATCCCGGCTGGTTGTTTTGGACGGCGTTGCTCTTTTTCTTCGGGCGGGTGTATGCGACGCCCTTGGATGATCTGACGCCGCTGCCGGGTAAATACAAGGCATTGGGATATATCATGCTTTTGTTGTTGGTCTTGCTTTTTACCCCCATTCCCATCACCTTTATTCAGTGATATGAATCGTCGATGGCTGTTGGTGCTGTGGTTGCTGGGCATTTTGGCGCCCATGGCCTGGCTGGCCCGCTTCATCCCCGGCTACGATCAACTCTTCGATTTTGTCTTTGGCCCGGCCTGGATGCACTGGGTCAGCCACGCGCTGCTGTTCGCCGTGCTCTGCTTCCTGCTGCTGACGCTGCTGGCCCCGGGGGAACGCGTGCGTTGGTCGCGGGTGGCGCTGGTCTTTGCCGTAGTGCTGCTGGCGGCTTTCGCCCAGGAGCGCATCCAGCTTTGGTACAAGGCCCGGGCCTGGGGCGGCGACGAGTGGTTCGATTTGGGCGTGGACGTTACGGGCGCGCTGATGGGGCTGGCGGCGTGGGCGTGGGCCTGGGCGAGAGAAAGGGGGAAGCGGCGGGGAGATGCACCGCCGGCAGCCACAGATGCCGGGCACGGGCGGGCGGCTGATAGCGGAAGACCTGCAAGCCCCCATCACCAGCGTTGAAAAAGACGAGATCATCCTCTGCGGAAAGGACATCCAGGGGGATGTTGTAATAGGATGGGTATTGATGTCGTTTGAGGACTGTGGCCGCTCGGGCCTGGGGATGCTCGGGATCGCTGAGGTCATAGGCGTGCAACGAGAGCTGACGCCTCCTATCGTGACAAACCGCAAAAAGCGTATTGCTCGCCACCGCAACATTTTGGGCGGTGGCGTCGCAATTCAGTGTTGCTTCTATTTTCGGCGATTCCGGCGGAGAAACGGTGACAAAGACCAGGCCTCCGTAATCGTCAGCCACGATAACCCGATCTCGGTAGTTGTCCAACTCCCATGCAATGTTGGCAGGCATAGGCAAGCTGGATACAGGATGAGGCAGGTAATCATCGCTGACATCCCAAACGGTCAAGTCACCGAACCCATTCGTTGTGTACATCACGTCATCCGCCACGTGGAGATCGTTTATTGTTTCCAGTGACATGAAAAATGAAATCAGCCTGGGTTGTGCTGGCTCGGAAACATCGAACACCAATAGATGTGAATCAACAGCCAGATAAATCCGTTGAATGGCGTAATCAATGAGATGGGGAGCGAGGGGCAGAGGATAGCGGGCGATCTCCCTGGGAGCGGAGGGATCGGCGATATCCAGCACCCGCAGCTCGCAACTCGTTTTCATCGTTTCGCTGTCAAATCGCCGAAAGGCCTGATATGCGACGCCCTCGGCCACAACAAAATCTTCGATGCCAGCACCGTCACC
>WGCR01000267.1 GCA_015493675.1 Anaerolineae bacterium | reverse complement strand
CTCAGCATCCACATAGGTGAGATAAGTTGTATCGTATGTATCTTTCAAGGGCACAACGCTCAACCAGGTTTTGCCTGTATTGGTGATGACAATGGTAAAGCTGATCGGATCGCCTGCGACCAACTCATTCGTAACAGTCGTATTCTCTTTGCTTATCGTATAGCTCGTAGGGATTGTCAGACCGGCATCTATTGTCATATCCTTCTCTCCCGGCTGCAAGGAGTATAAAGGTCCCTGACCCGAGGCGGGATCGGCGTCGCTATCATAACTATCATTTCCCTGGTTGGGTTGTGTCAGATTCCAGTCATTGCCAGGTTTATCGAAAACAACGGTATAGTCACCGGGGACAAGGTTATCAAACAGATAATGACCACCTGCATCGGTCAAAGTAGAAGCAACTTCGTTACCATCAGGATCCTGAAGATGTACAATTACGCCTTCGATACCGGTTTCATTGGCATCCTGCAAGCCATTCTCGTCTAGATCCCACCACACGAAGTCCCCCAGGCTGGCGGATTGTTGGAAACCAAAGTCAAAGCTGTGATCATTCTCACCGCTGGCGCCGGTGGTGAAGACAACGCCCATTTGGTTGGAGGAGCCCACCTCAGGATCGCCATCACTGTCGTTTAGGTCAGCGTTGGCGCCCTGTCCATTATTCAGGGTTGTTGGGATGCTGTTGGCGCCGCAAGCGCTGGTGATAGCGCTCTGAGTGTAGTCCACCAAAACGCGGCAGGAAGTGTTGCGAGGAATGATATGCAGGTTGCTATCCCATCCAGCCACGGGAAAGCTGCTGAGGCTGGCGTCGCCATCTTTGAACAGATAAAGGCCATTGGCGTCAGTGGTGACGCTGGCGCTCACATCATAGTCGCCATTGCCATCCGTATCGCATTCCAGAACGACGGTGGCTCCATTGATGGCGCTTTCTCCCGGGTCTTGCACACCGTTTCCGGCGAATGAACCGCTGCCGGTGTCGCACCATAGCCGGTTGCCGATCTCCAATGGAGCTGGCGCAGTAAGAAGTTCAATGTCGCCAACGCCTGCTGCTTTGCCCATGCCGCAAGGGCGTTGACCATCCGAGTCCGGACAATAAGTGTTGGTAATGTTCATCTGTATGAATTGCCCGGTGGGATTGCCATCAGCGAGACTGAACCACTGCGCACCATCGTTACTCCAATAGATCTCGTCGTCGCTGCCGCCAGGATAGGGGGTGTTCATGCTGGAAACGATGTCTCCGGAACCGGCTAATAAAGCGAGAGCTCCCTCGGTGAATTCCTTTTTGCCGTCACCGCCAGTGTCATCGAAAAACTCCCCCACGCCATTGACGCCAAAACCGGCTACGCCATTGGAAACTGGACAGTCGCCGCTGGCATCGCCTTCCATCACCCACGCGCCATTTATCCTGCACACTTTAAGAAATTCGCCGTAGGACTTGAATGTTGGCACCGCTGTATCTGAGGTCGTCACGGGCAGGTAATTGCTCCGCCCGCCCTGATATCCCCAACGATCTGCAATGCCCAGGTACATCGAACCATCCGGGCCGAACTCGATACCGCTGAGCATGGGCTCCGGGTAGCTCCATTCGTTATTATGATCTTCGTCAGCCCAATCAAAAATCCAGTGCCGGAATCTTTCTTTGTCTGGATCATAATCGCTCCTACTGGAATCGCCATAGATAGTATCGCGCCGATAATCGAGACTGAATGAAAGCTCGGTCGAAAACCCATTGCCAGGATTGGAGGGATCAAAGGAAAGCACATAGCCCACCAGATCAGCATCGGATTTCGATACGCCCGCATCGCACACGCCGCCCACATATCCCTTGCTGCGGTAAAACTTCAGCCCGAAAGGACGAAATGTTCCACCCGTGCAGCCAGGATCTCCGATCGCTGTCTGTCCAAGGACGACAGGCGTGGCGCCGCTAATGTCGATCTGAATCAATGCCTGTTGATTCAAATTGACTGCCCACAAGGTTCTGCCGTTCTCTCCTACTTCGATATCGCCAAATCCGACCGTTCCCACTTTGGGAAAAGCGTCTATATCATAACTGGGATCAAGATCGTTTGCCGGTAACGTATGATGCGAGTCACTGCTACGATCGATGCTGCCCAAATCTATGCCTGCGCCACTAACATCGAAAGTGCTAATGGCTGGAGGACTACTGGTATAATCCAGGATGTAGAGGGTGTTCAAGCCATTTGCCAGACCTGAATGACGCCGCAGGAAGGAAGCGACAAAAAGGCGCTTCTCCTCGCGTTGATAGGCCAATCCCCAGGTGGCGCCGATATCCTGAAATGTGGCGTCTAGAGAACCTGGTGGCGAGAGCCAATCAGGAGAATTGTCAGTGTCGCCATACAGACCGCTGGCATCGTAGGTGAAGGAGAACAGGCCCGCATCGGTATTGGGAGCTGCCTGTCCGTTCTCATGCCGGGGTTGCGCCAGCAAGGGGGTGGCGGTATCGCTGTAATCGTCCGGATAGTGAACACCGAAATCGACACTGCAATCACTGGCGCTGACGAACTGCACCGAGGTTGGCGAATCGGTTCCGTACGGGCTTTCGGCCAAACCGGCGGGCACGGTGAACTCGACCCGCACCGGAAAAGTAGGGGATGACACCACCCAGGCGCCGTCCGAATTGGTGGTGACAGAAGGCAAAACAGTGCCGTTGGCGTCGATGACGGTGACGGTGACGCCCTCCACGCCCGGCTCGTTGCCATCCTTGAGACCATAAGTGTTGAGCGATGCGCCGTTGACCGGTAGCTCGCGGAAGACCATGCCGCCCACATCGCCGGCGGTACAGGTGGCGTTGGGCGCCTGCGACCCCAAAACGCCCGACTGATTCAACGTTTCGGTCGTTGCCAGACTGCGCGCCCCCCCTGTCAATAAAGATGCAACGATCAACATCATTGCGACAGAAAGGATAATCAGATACTTCTTCATTTTGATTGTTTCTACTCCCGTATGATTAGAAAAAGAGGCTCTCCGAGGAATTATGGGGCAAGTTCCCACGTACCGGCTGTTTTCGCCTGGAAGGCGTTGCCTTTTGCGGCCATCCTCCACAATAGCTCAGAGGGCCTTTCTTATTTCACATTATCCATAAATTATAGCCAAGACATGCCTGAGTTGTCAAGACAGAACCTGTCGTTATCGACAGGCTGCTCATTGCCACAAACTACCAGCCAGAGGATGCCTCTTTCGCAAAGGATCGGGGAGCGTGATAAAAAGAGGGAGCCCCGTCATTATGGCGGGGCTCGTGTTGAGCATTGGATATACAGCGCACTCTAGAAAAGCGATGCGCCGCATTAAGGAGGAATCGAGATTACATGGCCCGACGTCGGCCTGGCCGTTGAGGGGGGCGGGGAAGGTCTGGTGAGCGGAGCATGCCCGTCGAAAATCGCACTGATACTGGCGCTGCCGAAGAAGTAAGAGCTGTCAGTTCCCTGCAATCAAAGCAAAATCAAATTCTCCGGAAAGATTCGAAAGACCATAGTCGACATCATCAATGACGCCCAGCAGACGATATGTGTAATTAATCGCGGTATCGCCAATGATGGTGGGAGGAGGCGTATCGGTGTAAGTTGAAGTGGGGGCGATCAGGGTGTCAAGCAGGATTGCATTCTCGTCGCCTGGCTCGAAATGGGGGGACTCGCTACGCCAGACCTGGTAAGCGTCGAACGGCTCCTCATAATGCCAATTTAGAACCAAAGAATCACCGCTTTGACTGATGGTGATGGTTGGCGGCGTGATGGTCGCCTCAACGATGGTTTTCATAGCTTCTATCTCACCGATGACAACGTCACGATCCTCTGTGTACTGCGCCATAGGCGTTGTCATCATCTTATCATAATTATCATAGTGCGCCAGCGCACCTGCAATAGTCTGCTCAGAGGCCTGGGCAGCAGCAGAATCGACACTGCCAGCCAGTGTTTTGTAATACTGCCAAGTTTGCAGGTATCGCATATCGTCCAGGCCTTCTCGTAGCGCCTCCCACTGGACGGTGGGCACAGGCCCGTTCTGGCTGGGATAAGTGACCAGGTGATCGCGATAGGGATGACTGCTTGACCATACATCGAAGTCGTCATAAGGGTTGTTGCGCACATCCTGATAGACATACGGGAAAATGCCATCAATGCCTGTATTCCACAAATAAAATCCCGCCTGGAAACGATTGATCTTGGGATTTTCCTGCATTATCTGCCAGTAATAGGTCTCATAATCTTCTTTTGTTTCTGTGCCATCGATCAAGCCGTTCAAATAGCTTGAACTCTGCGAGACTGCCAAATTAGCCATATCCAACGGCTCGCAAGTCCCCGGAGGAAAGCCATCATAATAAGTGCTGTTACAATCTTTCAGCTCCTGTTCTCCCTCCCGCGTTATTGCTGTTGTGACCAACCCACCACCATTATGAATCGTGATGGAAAGGGAAATTTGATCGTCCATATAGGCGCCATTATCACGCATGGGTTCATCGATGCCATAAAAATAAGGTTCATAACCATTGTTTTGCAGCAAGGCGACGCCATCATCATAGTACTCGTTCAGAACTGCTCTCAAAGTTAGTCCCGCTTCTCTGTTTTTCTGCACTTTTAGAGGGATGTTATCATCTGGATAATGCCCATAGATATCTGTGCCATTGAAATTATGAGCTCTAATATCGGCCAACTGTGCGTCATATCGATCCATAGGGACGTAATACTGGCTGCCGGTGTTATCGATGTTGGCGGGATGATAAACAACCACTGTCTTTCCCGTATCACGTAATTCAAAGGGTAGGACTTCCAAGTCCAAAAGCAGCGTCTTACTGGCATGATTGTCCGGAGCCAGGGTGATGGTGGCGGTGTAATGTCCTGATGCCGTTGCCTCAGGCACATTCAGGATCATAGCAAATTGCTTGGACGTAAAAGATTGCAATGCCGTCTCCACATGATCCAGATGAGGTATGGCTGGAAGTGTGTTGTAATCCCAGGTCTGCTCCTCGAGATCAATTCCGTCATCAAAAAGCAGCAATTCGGGAGTATAATGAGGGAAGTCATCCTTAAGCGGGCCTGTGCCTGCCTGCCACCAATTATGCACAACGCGTAGTTGGACATTTGAAGCAGGAATGATGCCGCCCGGGCCCACGAAATCACTCATATTTACCACAACATTTTGCAAATCCGTGCGGGTGTAGGCGTTGAAAAAAAGCGTTTCATACTCATCTTGCGCAGCCCGATAATGAATGGTGTCAGTGATAGCTTCGGCAGATGGCGCCGTTCCTTCATAAACAGCTTCAAAAGGGGCCGTCTCGTAAAAAAGAATATCTTCGCCGGGATGAATAGATGATGCCAGGGTTGGTGCATCACTGGGACAATTATGTATCGTTTCATGATGATCCCAAACGCCATTCCCACAAGTGATGTTCTCGTAAGATGAAATCAAGTCATCAGGATCCCAAATACTTTCGTCGTAAATGCGTAAATCATCCATGACTGCATCAGCCTGATAATCGCCATAGCTGTTTGAGCCCACCCAGAACTGCGTCGGCGTTTCAGTAATCGTCCAGTTTTCTTCATTATTTGTGTAGACCACACCATCAATCGCAAGGCCAAAAAACTGATCAGACACCGTAAAATCCCAGAAGACAATAATATCATGCCACTCATTAGGCTGCCACTGCATGACTACGTCAGGCTCATCGCTGGAAGTGCTTACTTCATAATCAGTGCCGTTACCATCATTATAGCGAAAAACAAAGTAGTTTTTGCTGTTCTCCGATGAATGCCAGGTGAAGATGCGAAAACGGGCGTCGTTCTGATGCCATCCCAGAAAGTAATGGGGCTCCGAAGTCGTATCACCTGCCCAGGTGGGGCTAAGCCAAAATCGAATCGTGCCTTTTTTGGGATCAATACTGTTCGGATAATACAGTGTGTCCCCCTGGTTGATGAGCGCACCATTTCCATCCCATCCTGAAACAATGCTGATACCGCTATAAACGCCGCCGTTAGCTGTAATGTCAGCGAGGCTCTCGAACTGTTCTTCAAAAACTGGCGTGGCGCTCCAACTTTCTACGGATTTCGCTACAACAACTGCTCTATGATCGGCAGATAAAGAGACAGTAAAAAAAGTGGTGACGAGCAGGATATAAGCAAATAATCTAATTTTCATAGAGCGCTCCACAACGACAAATGTATCGAGAGGGCCTCGTCGATTCGACGAGGCCCTCTCGAGTAGAGGAGCGGCGTATTTTACCTCTTGCATGCGCCGCGTTAAGGAGGAATCGAGATTACATGGCCCGACGTCGCTGCCAGAGGAAGGCGGCGAGGCCTGCCAGGCCGATGAAGAGGAGGCCCAGCGCCCACGCGTAGGAGGAGGCGGTGGCGTCCATGTCGTTGATGGTGACCGCATTGGGGCTGGCCATGGCGTCGTGATCCTGCTGGGTGAGGAAGCCGAAGTCCACGGTCATGTAGGCGCTGTTGTCATCGTAGCCTTTGGGATCGCCACTGTCACTGGTGTTGGCCTGACCGTTGAGGGTGGCGGGGAAGGGCTGACTGATGACGTAGCTGCCCACAGGGATGCCGTCATCGCCGTTGGCTGCATCCTGGTCGCCCGTGGCGTCGGGATCCTGATCCCCGCCGTCGCTGCTGTATGCGTACCCTGCATTGGTCACGTCACTCTTGACCACGGCAACGCAGTAGTTGGTGGTCGCGTCCCCCGCAGTGCTGGGATCGACGTTTAGGAATTGATAGTAGCCGCCGCCCGATGTGGTGGTGGTGGCGATGGCGGAGCCGTCATCGCCGCCCGGTTCGCAGACGCCGTCGCCATCCGCATCGCGATACAACTCCACGCCGATATTGTCGATGCCAGCTTCGCTGCCGTTGAAGGCGCTGTCACCGTCGGTGTCATGCCACACGAAGTTGCCAATGGCGACTTTGGCCTGTTGGAACCCAAAGTCCTGGCTCTCGTCCACCTGG
>WGCR01000266.1 GCA_015493675.1 Anaerolineae bacterium | reverse complement strand
CGAAGGCGTCCCAGGGCGGCGGCTCCTGGTCTGGAGGGGGAGCGACAGGGATATCAGGGGGCGCGTCTGGCTCGTTGTCTGTTTCGATCTCGGATTCGGGCGATGGTTGAGCGTTGATCAGAACTTTTCGCCCGCGACTGCCGCCGAGATCGGGGCCGACGACGCCATCGTCTTCCATCATGTCGATGAGGCGGGCGGCGCGAGTGTAGCCGATCTGCAAGCGGCGTTGCAGCAAGCTGACACTGGCCCGACCGCTTTCTTGCACCACTCGCACTGCTTCGTCATAAAGAACATCCCGTTTGGATTGCGTTTTGGCCTCCGCCACCACATCTTCCCACAACGGGCGCTGGGTGATGGGCTCCTCTGCCGTCTCTTCTTCTGCGGCTGCGCCCCGCTGACCGCGCCAATAGCGCACCAGGCGATGCACTTCGCCATCCGAAACGAATGCACCCTGCAATCGGGCCAGTTTGGCCGAATCGGGCCGCATGAAAAGCATATCTCCCCGGCCCAGCAATTTCTCTGCGCCGGGCGTATCCAGGATGACCCGGGAATCGATCTGGCTGGTGACGGCGAAGGCGATGCGGGAAGGGAAGTTGGCCTTGATCAGGCCCGTGACCACGTTTACCGAGGGGCGCTGGGTGGCCAGCACCAGGTGAATGCCCACGGCCCGGGACATCTGGGCCAGGCGCACCAGCAACTTCTCCACTTCATCCGGCGCCATCATCATGATGTCGGCCAGTTCGTCGATGACGATGACCGTGTAGGACATTTTGCGTTTGCCTTCGGCCACCATGCGGGCGTTATAGCTTTCGATGTTGCGCACGCCCGATTTTTCCAACTTCTTGTAGCGGGCCTCCATTTCTTTGACCGCCCAGCCCAACACCGCCACCACTGTCTCGACGTCGGTGATGACTTCATTGATGAGATGCGGCGTGCCATTGTAGATGGTGAGCTCCACCCGCTTGGGGTCCACCATGATAAAACGCAGATCTTCGGGGGTGTATTGGAAAAGCAGGGAGCAGATGATAGCATTGACGCACACCGACTTGCCCGACCCTGTGGCGCCGGCGATGAGCAAGTGCGGCATTCGAGCCAGACTGGCCGCCACCGCCCGCCCGGAGACGTCCTGGCCCAGGGCGATTTTCAGCGGCGCACTCATGGCATCGAATTCCTCCGATTCCAGAATGCTGCGCAGGGTGACCATGGAGATGGAGAGGTTCGGCACCTCGATGCCGACGATATCCCGGCCCGGCACCGGCGCTTCGATGCGGATGGGAGAGGCGGCCAGCGCCAGCGAGAGGTCATTGCTCAGCGCCTGGATTTTGCTTACCCGCACCTTCATGCGTCTTTCTTCGCCCCGCACTTTGCGAGTGATATACCCCGGTTTGACCCCGAATTGGGTGACAACCGGGCCTTTGTTCACTTCTACCACCGTCACGGGCACGCCAAAGGAGTGCAACGTGTCCTCGATAATGCGGGCGCGTTCCGCCAGATCCTCCTCGGTGATCTCGCCCGTCAGCGCCTCATCCAAAATGTCATCGATGTTCGGCAGACGCCAGCTATTTTCTTCGCCGCCGATGATGCGGACAGCCGGCTCATGGCTTACGATGGGAGCCAGATGGGGGTCCGGCGGCGGATTGGTGACAGGGCCGGGAACGGGCGGGACAGTCTGCGCTGGCTGTGTTTTTGAACGCCGTCTTGCCGCCAGCCATCGTCTGAATCCCGACCAACGGGCGCTGATGCCCGCGGCGATAGCGGGCCAATGAGAGCGTGCGCGGGCCCCCAGGCTTTGTATCGCCATTACCGCCCCGGTGACGCCTGCCACGGTGATAGTCGCCAGTGTCTGCCAACTGACGCCCGCCATGAGAATAATGGCGATGATTAGCGCCAGAATCGTGAGGAGGATGGCAAAACCGACGCCCAGAGAGGACGCAATGGTCTGAGCCATGATCCAGCCCATGAGCCCGCCGTAGTCACCGGGCCGGGGAGATGAGACCAGCGTGGTGTTCCCCCGGGAGACGCCGGCGAGATGCACCAATGCTTGCAGCGCCGTCCAGAAAAGCAGAAATCCGAAAAAGCGGGCGGGAGTGAAGTTGCCCCGATGCCCCTGACTGTAGAGAAAAATGAAAATGCCCGAGACGATGAGGACGATGGGCAGCCAGTAAACGCCTACGCCAAACAGCAGGCTCATCATGTCCACCCACCAGGCGGTGATGGAGCCCCGCTGACTACTGAATAGCGCCAGCAGCGTAAAAATGCCCATCAGCGCCAGAACAACCCCCAATGCCTGGCCGCTGACCACGGCTTCGGTGACTTTCTGCCAACTGCTTTTCTTTTTGCGTCGTCGCGAACGCGGTTTTTTCTTGGCGGTGCGCGATCTGCCGCCGCTTTTGCGGGGCGCGGCGTAGCTGCTTTTTTTCTTTTTAGATGCGGAGGCGTTTGTCGTCGCGCGTTTAGTCATGATTCGTGGGGGAAAAGTGTTAGCTCATGTGTTCGCTGAATTTATTATAGCAAATGCCCCAAAACTCTGCAATTGCCTGAAAATAGCCAGGAAGAGAACGGATCGTCTATTTTCTGGGCCTGCGTTTGCCTTTGCGGCGGGGGCGCGGCGTTCCCGGCCCGCACCGGGCCGGTTGGTCCGGGTCCAGGCCCAACGCCCGGAAGAGATTGCGGCGCTCATTCTCCGTCAATTCGCGCCATTGTCCCGGTTGCAGCTTGCCCAGCGTCAGCGGACCGATAGCCACCCGCACCAACCGCAGCGTGGGATAGCCTACCGCTGCGGTCATGCGCCGAATCTGCCGTTTCTTTCCCTCTTTGAGAATGATGCGCAGCCATGGGGTGGGGTGATACTGCCGCACCGCGCGCGGGGGGACATTGGGTTCGTAGTCCAGCAGTTCGACCTGGGCGGGGGCGGTTTTTTCG
Source organism: Anaerolineae bacterium (assembly GCA_015493675.1). Classification (GTDB taxonomy): domain Bacteria; phylum Chloroflexota; class Anaerolineae; order J102; family J102; genus M2005. The sequence continues at coordinate 333 of WGCR01000266.1, read as the reverse complement.
CCCTTGATGACCACGCCTTCTCGTAATTTTTGCAGATCAGCTTCGCTGGGAATGCCTTCGATTTGGGCCAGATACACCTTGGGCAGTTTCCAGCGGGGATGCGTGACCCGGTGCAATATCTCGCCGTCATCGCTGAGCAGCAGGAGTCCCTCGCTGTTCCGATCCAGGCGTCCGGCCGCGTAGACGCCCGGAACATCGATATACTCCCCCAGCGTCTGGCGTCCCTCCCCGTCAGTGAACTGGGTCAGGACATCATAGGGTTTGTGAAAAAGGAGATAGTGAGGCATAACGTGATGGAGGATGTGAGAGTCAGAGCCCCAGCAGCACTTTGGC
>WGCR01000265.1 GCA_015493675.1 Anaerolineae bacterium | reverse complement strand
CGCTTGGTCAAGTCAAAAGCTGCTCGTCCACCTCCCGGAGGTCGGGACGCCCCCTGAATTCCTGTTGAGCCAAAATCCTTTTTCAATCCGAAAAATCCGCGGAAATCTGTCGAATCAGCGTTATCAGCGGCGAATCCCACGGGCAGATGATGTGAATTCTCGATTTGACGAGGCCAAAGTGCATAACAGCTTCTAATAAAATCAGGATAATCTGCGGGCATCAGATGTGCCTGCGTTCCATTTTCATTCCCTATCGGCGCGCTGCCGCTCATGGCGACTTTGCACAATACACCGGAATGTAGTTGCCATTGGCGAGAGGCTCCTGCACCATAGACTCATCCTCGCCCGAGAGCCGATGCACGCGCAGATCACCCTCGTGGTCGCCATCCAAAACCTCGCCATAAAGATAGCTGCCATCCGGACAAAGAGTTATGTCTGTGACATCGCCAGCCAGCAGCAATGAAAACAGCTCGGTCATGGTTTCCGGACTATCTTGAGAAACGCTCATGACCCTGACCGTTCCATCATGACTGCGTTGCATGGTAAAAAAGAAGACATCCTGGGGCGCCCCATAGGCAGTAATCACGGAGCGAAGTTCATCTCCTGCTTCAGGCTGATAGAACAAGCTGGATGTTTTGGCGACGGGATCGAAAAGCTGGATTGTATTTGTCTCATGCTCGATGACGGGGACGCCCAGGGGAAAACGATCATCAAGCAGCGCCTTTTCTTCCGCCTTGGTGAGGGGGCGGAGGACATGAGAAGAATTGGTCAGAAAACTGGTTTCGTTCTCCCCTACGCCAAACGCAACAAAAAGCTGGATGCCTTCGCCCGTCGGAACCAACGCCGCGGTCACATCGGAAGGCGTTCCCTCAGGAGTCAGCCAGGACGCCACGACGCCCAACGCGGGATCGTAGGCCAGGAGCCAGCGCCGATTGCAGTGATTGGATGCCATCCATACCAACAGGGGCGATTTCCGGGAACGAGACAAAGCCAGGGACGCAACCGCATCCGTTGAGAGGTCGGGATGAGGCATGGGAGCCATGACGCCGCCGGGGCGGTGTTGCATCAAAACGAGGTTTGGCGGGCTTCCATCCAGATAGCGCCATACCAGTGCATCCGCCTCGGAATCAATGGCGGGCGCCTGCAGGGCGGGTGGCAGAACGGCCTGCTCCAACGTCATGGTCGCGAAACTCATCCGCAATCCTGCATCCAGCCATCGGCCTTGCACCTGCACCTGTGAACCCGGAGCCACGCAATCATATTGCAACGCCGATCCATCTGCCATGACGAAAACAGCGTCAGGATCAGGTTGGAGCAGCACCACATCCCCTGCCGGCGTACGGGCCAGCAGACGGCCGCTGGCGTCGGGATGGGAGGTGAGCAGGGTCACCGTTTGCGGCGCTGCCGCGGCAGAAGGCGTCGGCCAATCGGGCAAAGCGGCGTCGGGCTGCCGGGCCATGGTGCGGGCGGCCTGCTCGATCTGGGCCGCTGTCTTGCCCGTAGCCTGACCATAGGCTTCATCCCAGGTTTTGGCGTCGGGCAGGCTGGCGCTCAGGGCAAAAAGCGCGTCGGCGTCTTCTTTGCGCAGCAGCCAGGTCATCATCAGTCGGGCGGCGGCGTCGGGCGCATCGGGCGGCAGTTGCGTGATGAGATCCGGAGGCAGACCGGTCGCAGGAGAAACCCAATGCCCTTTCATCTCATCACGCCAGGCCGCCAAGGTCTCGGCGGGAATTTCTCCCGCTGCCCAATGCCAGGCCAACACATCATCGATGGCATTCTGCACCCTGGCCGCGCCAGGAAGATCAGAGGTAATCAGAACCTGCTTGCGGGCTTCGCCGATGATTTCTTTGGCCAGCGCCAGTCGTAACATCTGCCGGGCGGAAAGCTCTCCGGGCGTCTCGGGAATCAGGTCCACATGCGGCGAATTGAGCACGATCCCATCCATCTCCCGGGCGGGACGCGCCAGGTCGTCAAACTCACGGGGGACAATCGCCAGGTCGGTGGACGCGGGCGTCAGGCCGACGCCGCTCATCAATTGCACCAGATCGGGCAAATCAGCAGCCAGAGCCTGGGCAAACGATTCATCTTCATCCCAGTAAATGATCATGAATCCACCTGCGTCTTTGATTGTCTTTTTATCGCCCCATCCCTTGGCGATGAAGGGCGCCCGCCGCCAATCTTTGCCCGTATACAATTGGTAATGACGCAATTGCCTGACGCCATCCACCAACAGCTTCACCCGGGCGTTGACGCCGTCGTAGCCCACCGACTGCACCTGAATTTCAGGCTCGGGACGCCCCTTGCGGGCGCGAATGCTGGAAAGATAGCGAAAACGCCAGCTATCCGGAGCGCTGGGAATGATCAGATCGGCAGCCGCATTGATGCCGCCCAGGGAACGAAGATGCTCCTCAGTGCGGATCACCCTGGTGAGATCTTTTTTCAGACGCTGATGCACCGAATAATAGCGCCAACCAATGATGCCGGCGATGACAAGCGCCACGCCCAGCAGCACAGCCAGAATCTTCAGCAGCGCCTGCAACCAGCGCGACATGGGCTTTTTGGTGGTCAGGACAAGAATCTGTTCCTGCTCTTCCGGAGGTAGGTAACTCATAGCCATCTATTTTAGCACAAAAACGATCCAAAACGATGTCGACGCAAATACGATTCCGGCAATTTCCGATAGAAAGTCGTAAACAGTAACTGCTAACGCACTTGATTTTTGGCCTCAAAAAGCCACGAAGGCGCGAAGTTTTTCGAAGGCGCGAAGGGAAAATAAAGAAAAAGGCTTCGCGTCTTCATCTTCTTCGTGTCTTCGTGGCAAAAAGTGGTGGCGCGACCTTACTGAACACCAGGTTGAAAGGTTATACCAGTGCTTCGCGATTTTCAGGAAGCCACCGATTAAAATCAGAACTGAGGGCCTCTGGCCGCGTGGTCCACCTACGCAGACAGGTCAAAACAGGAAAAAATGTCCCCGCAGGGAGACATGCGGCGGAACGCCCTGAGACCTGAATTTATTCGGCGTGTGCTGGTGAAACATAAGTTGTTAATCTTGGCCTCAGTAGTAGGTACGTTGTTTCGAAAATAAGAGGAATTGTTGTAGAATGTTTCTATCACATTCCCCCATTTCTCCTGAGTTATTCCCCCAAACTCTATGAAAAAGCGATTTCCCCCGATCGCATTGCTGCTGGCGCTGCTGCTGGCGTTTATCGTCGTCCCGACGACGTCCGCTGGCTCGCCCGATCACATCTGGCGCACATTTGGCCCACTCGATGGCGTTGACGCCAACTGGATATTTGACGCTGCCCAGACGCCAGACGGCGCGCTGTGGTTTGCCACCGATCACGGCGTTTTGCATTTTGACGGCGCCTGGGAGCAGAGGAATGCCGGTCTGCCTGCGGAAATGATCCTGACCTTGCTGGCCGACCGTCAGGGGACGCTTTGGGCCGGAACCAGCCATGGTCTGGCCCGTTGGCAGGAGAATGGCTGGGTTTTACAGGGGAAGGGCTCCGAACTCGAGAATGAACGCATCAACGACTTGCTGGTCATGCCCGACAACGCCCTCCTGGCCGGAGGCGAGACAGGCGTGTTCATCTGGTCGCAGGATCATGACTGGCGACGCCTGACGGGACTGCCGCTGCCTGGGGCGGATCATCTGGCGCTGGACGCCCGGCAAAATCTGTGGCTGGCCCAGGGGGATCGGCTTTTTCGGCGCGACGACGCCGGGTGGCATGAAATCACCCTGACAGAGACGACGGACGCGAGCGGCTTTACCATCACCGATCTGGCGGCGGATGCGTCAGGCGGGATGTGGGCTGCGACCGAATCCCGCGGCATTGCCCATCTTCTGGATGATGAAATCGTGTGGGAGACCACCATTGGCGGATTACCCAGCGATCGCGTCCTGGCTCTGACGCTGACGTCTGATGGCAGCCTGTGGGCGGGAACCAATGGCGGCGGCATCGGACGCCTGCGGCCCGATGGCTGGCAGACGCTGACCATGCGCGACGGGCTGGCCGCCAACTTTGTCAGCGCCCTGTTCGAGGACGCCGACGGTGTGCTCTGGTTCGGCACGGTGGCGGGCGTCTCGCGCTATGCCGAACATATCTGGCGCGCCTGGCCCGATGATCCGCACGCTCCCCGGGGACAGATTTCGGCATTGGCCACAGCGCCCGATGGCGTTTTGTGGGCTGGCTCCGCCAGCGGCGGCTTGTATCAACTGCAACAAAACGCCTGGCAGCGGATAAAGTTGAAAGCCCGGGGCAAGCCGATCTCATTGCGTTTCATCCAGACCCTGTTTGTGGATGATGCCGGGGATCTGTGGATCGGAACCCAGGATCAAGGCGTCATTCATTTCAATGGCAGGCGCACCCAAAAACTTGGCGCCCCCGATGGACTGGCGGAGAATTTTGTGACGGCCATCGCCCGCACCAACGATGGAGCCATGTGGTTCGGCACGGCATCATCAGGACTGAGCCGCAAAATGGGGGCAGACTGGCGCACCTTCACCCGCGAGGAGGGCTTGATCTCTGACGAAATCACAGCCCTGCTGGCGGATGCGGACGGAACCCTGTGGGTGGGAACCAAAACAGGCCTGTCGCATTATGACGGCCATGTCTGGCAATCCTTCACCGTCGAAGAGGGATTGGGCGCGGATGAAATTACGGCGCTGGCGCAGGATGATGCGGGCACAGTATGGGTTGGCTGCTGGGGCGGGGGCGTCAGTCGCTGGCAGGATGGAGACTGGCAGACATTCGACGCCCAATCGGGGCTACTCGCGCCGGGCGTCGAGGCATTGTTGACCGCATCGGGCAAGCTGTGGGTGGGCGACGTCAGCGGGCTCAGCGTATTTGACGGACGCTCATGGCAGCACTTCAGCCACGCTTATGGGTATGATGTCGGACGGGTGTATGCGCTGGCCGGAGGCGAAGCAAACGCAGGAGCGATTTATCTGGGAAGCGATGTCGGCGTCATTCGCTATACGCCTGATCGCACGCCGCCTACATTGCAAGCGATTTCAGTGAGCGGCCAGGCCCCCGAAGATGGAAAAGTAACGGCGCTGACAGATTCGGAGGTGCGCATCCTCCTCCATGGCAAAGATACGCTCAGTTTGCCCGATGAATTACTTTATCTGTATCAACTGGAAGGCGTGGATTCGGGCTGGCGGCAAAACAGAACAGCCACGGCCGTGTATCCCTCGCTGGAACGAGGCGATTATGTGTTTTGGGCGCTGGTGCGGGACGCCAACATGAACTATTCGCAGCCGATCACCATCACGTTGAACGTGCGTCGCTCCAATGCAGTTTTATGGGCGCCGGGCCTGGGACATATCCGTCCAGAATTCGCCCTCATCGGCGTTATCTTTCTCACCCTGTTCGCATCGGTGGTGGGGTACGCCTCATGGAGCACGGCGCTGCGCTGGCACATGCGTCAACAGGCCGTAGAGCGGCGGTTTAATCCCTACATTGCCGGCAGCCCCATCCGTTCCAGCGACATGTTTTTCGGACGAAATGAGTTGTTGCAAAACGCCGAAGCAGGCCTGGCGCACAACAGTCTGATGATCTACGGTGAACGACGCATTGGCAAAACCTCTCTTCTCTACCAAATGCTGGATGATCTGCGTCAGTTGAAAGACGATAAATTCAAATTCTTCCCGATTTTTGTCGATCTGGAGGGCACGCTGGAGCCAGTCTTCTTCCATCATCTCATGGAGGGATTGCTGGATGCCCTGCACGACAGTTTGACTGATTTCCCCGCCACAGAAAAATTACAATATCATCTGGTTGCAGACGACGTGACATACACCGACCGGCGCATGCGCCGGGATTTGCGTCAGATCGTCGCTTTTCTCAAAAAACGCTACGCCCTCGCCCCGCGCATCGTTTTCCTGCTGGATGAAGCCGACATCCTTAGCACCTACAGCAGTCTAACCCAGCAGCAGCTCCGACGTATCCTGCAAGACACTTTTGCCAGCAATGTGGGCGTTGTCATCGCCGGAGTTCATATCAGCAAGGCCTGGGATCGGGTGGAATCCCCTTGGTACAATATGTTCATCGAGGTGGTGGTGCCGCCTTTCAATCGTTATGAATCGGAGCTACTCATGCGGAAGCCGGTCTATGGCTTTTACGAATGGGAGGAAGAAGCGGTGAGCTTCGTGTGGGAGCGCAGCGGCGGACGACCTCACCGCATCCAGCAAATTGCCCGCGAAGCAGTCAACCTGATGTTGGATGACCATCGCCGACGCATCACGCTGACAGACGTACGCCGGGCCTACGAGCGCATCGTATTCGCCGAAAAGCATTAGTGGGTTGCCTGCCCCAATCACAGGCGCAGACTTCACGCAAAGGGCAAAATCGACCTCCGGAGATGGATGACGCATCCGGGCAAGAAGCATTGCCCGCCCGGGCGAATTGCGAGATAGCGGACAACAAAGCGTTTTGGCTCTTTTGGATTTCAGGGGGATATTGGTGTGTAAAACCCGCCGGATTGCGAATCCGGCTGGATGCAGACGGCTCATAGGGCGGATTCGCAATCCGCACGGCATCTCACCCTCTGAAATCCTGCTGAGCCAGCGTTTTTCGCTGTCGCATCCGTGAGATGGTAGAATGAGGTTTACATCACCCTTCCCATCATCGCAACTCCATCCTCCGTTATGTCACCTTACTTCCTCGTCGGACTTCTCGCCATCTTGGCATTTATTGGCCTGGCCACATGGCGCACCAATCAAATCCTCAAGGTGTGGGAACCGGACGAAAATCTGTTGCTCTCCCTGCCCGAAAATCTGGCCCGTTTGGGGATCATCGCCCTGGCCATCGGTCTGGGCTTTCTCAGCGGCGAGAGTTTTCGCACGCTGGGTTGGGCGCCGCCCAATCCCCTGGGCGACATTGCCATCGGAATCGGCGCGGGCGTGTCGTTGCCGCTGTTGCTATACTATCCCTCCAAGTGGGTGGAAGCCCACCATCCCGAATGGTATTCCGATATCGTCGTACGTAGCATTCGTCCCCGATCGTCCCGGGAATGGCCCTGGGTAGTGCTGGCGTTATTGCCCATCGCCCTGATGGAGGAGTTGCTGTTCCGCTCGCTGCTGCTGGGAGCTTTTGCCCCTCATGTCAACATCCTCTATTTTGTCATCGGCGTTTCTATCATTTTTGGCCTGCTGCATATGCCGCAGGGCGAATGGGGCGTCATCGGCGTGATTCTGGTCAGTCTCATTTTCAGCGCCCTTTTTCTGTGGCGGGAAAGCCTGTTGGCGGTGGTCATTGCCCACTGGCTGATGAATGTGATGCAGTTGGTGTTGGATGCGCTATCCACCGGAAGTGGTGGCGCTGTGAAAGAAGGGGATTAGCGCAATTCGATGACGCCGGTGGGCAGTGGATCAGCAATGCGCTGGCCCGTGATAAAATCATAAAATCCGGCCATCAGCGTGTAGTCTCCCGAAGGCAAATCAGCAGGCAGAACGATGCTGAAATGGTCGGCGATGACGTCGCCCGGCCGCCACAGCGTCGAGGGCAGATAGACGCCGCCCGGCTGATGATCCTCGGCCTGGGCCGCTTTATCGCCCGCGGCGTCATAGAGATGCAAGAAGCTATGCCAGACCGCAGCGGGGCGCTGCACGGCCCGCCAGTACAGCGTCACATCCAAGAGCGCGCCCGGCTTCACCTCGCCCGACCATTGGATGCCCAGCCAGCGCAGATCATCGGTGTAGCGGGCCTCGAAGCTGTCGGGGGGGGCGGGTTGCGGCCCCAACACCTGCTGCACCTCGCCGCCCGCAGGCTCCAGCCGATACAGCGCGTCTGCGCCCGGCATGGGTTTGATGAGATACGCGGGGCGCTGCGCAGCCAGTGCGCTCTTCAGCGTGACGTTCAGGTCTTCCCATTCGGGCGTGGCCGCGATGAGGGGGAACAGGCCCAACATGCCCGGCGCGCGGCCCTCCACCTGCTGCAAGTAGATGAGGGGAGGCATCTCGTCCCGATCGTTGCTCACCAGCAGCGCGTCATCGGCCAGCGGCTGGGCCAGGATGGTCTCCCATTGTTCGCGGGCCGCCCCATCGTGGCTGCGGTCGAATTGGGCGTGATAATCGCGATAGAGGAGGGCGGGCAGCGCCAGGGCCAGCAGGGGGACGACCATCCAGGCGGGCTGCCATCGGGTTGAGGTCATGCGGGTGAGGACCTCGACGATGTAGGTCAGGCCCAGGCCCAGCCACAGGGTGGCGATGAGGTAGAGGGGGATGTAGTAGACCGCGATGTCGCCGATGCCGTAGAAGAGGTTGAAGAGCAGCAACAGCAGGAAGCTGACGCCTGTGAGGATGAGGGTCAGCAGTTCGCCTTCGATGATCAGTGCGGCCAGGCCCAGCAGGATGATGAGCAGGCCCGCCCAGGTGAAATGCACGAGGAAAAGCCGGGTCGCGGTGGCGATCTGGGCGCTGAGGGGCGCGCTGCCGATCTCCGAGGAGAAGCCCACGCCCAGGATGAAACGCAGGGCGCCCGCGACGCTGTTATCGAAAAGCTGAAGCGTGCGCTCGGGCGTGAGCTGGGGATAGAGCCAGGGGCTGGCGGGCCCTCTCAGCGGGATGTAGAGATAGAGCAGCAGGGGGGCCAGCAGCCAGGGCAGGGCGCCAAGGATGGTCTTGAGGCGGAACGCATCGGGGCGGGCCAGCCCCAGCGCGATGACCACGCCCGGGATCAGGAAGACCGTGGTGAGATGATGCGTCAGGCTCAGACCCAGGAGCAGGGCCACGGGCCACAGGGGCCAGGCGTCTCGTTCGCGGGCCGCGGCCAGGGTTGCGCCCAGGATGGCGGCTGTGAACGCGGCGTGCAGGGTGTAGACTTCGGCGTGGGTGGCCTGGGCCCAGAAGGTGGGGTTGGCCGCGAAGATGACGGTGCTGATCCCGGCCAGCCAGCCTGCGCCCCGGCGCCATTTCATGCGGGCGATGAGCCGCTCGATGGCCTCGGCGCTGAAGAGATAGAACGCGGCCACGGCCACGCCGCCCCAGAACGCGCTGAACAGGTTGGCGCCCCACGCGGGATTGCTGGTGAACGCCCGCTCCCAGACCCAGCCCAGGAGGTGAAACAGCGGGTAGCCGGTGGGATGACTGACGCCCGCCAACGGCAGGGTGAACTGAAATTCGCCGGCATCGCCAAACAGCAGCCCGGGCGCGGCCGTGGCCGCGTAGGCGAAAAAGGCGAGAAGAGCGAAGATGAGGGCGGGGATGAGGTTCTTGCTTCGCATGAAAAATCAAAAGGTGAAAGGAGAAATCCTTGCTCGCCGGGCAAAAAATGTCTCACGCAAAGGCGCAGAGCCGCAAAGGGAAAAAGAGGCAAAGAAAAGCTGTGCGCCTTGGTCTTTTGGCTCAACAGGATTTCAGGGGGTATTGGC
>WGCR01000264.1 GCA_015493675.1 Anaerolineae bacterium | reverse complement strand
GGCATCAAGGAAGTGATTATCGCCATGCCCAGCGCCTCAGGCCAGGCCGTGCGCGAGATCGTCGAAATCTGCAAGGAAGCTCAAGTCAAGGCGAGGATTCTTCCGGCGCTCTCCGAACTCATCACCGACGATGTTGGCTTGCGTCATCTCCGCCCCGTAGACATCAATGACCTGCTGCGACGCGAACCTATCCAGACAGACCTGGCAGCGGTCTATGAACTGGTTCGAGACAGAGTTGTTTTGGTCACCGGCGCCGGCGGCTCCATCGGCTCGGAACTCTGCCGCCAGATCGCCAAGGCTCGCCCGCAGAAATTCATCCTGCTCGGGCACGGCGAAAACAGCATCTTCGACATTCAAAACGAGCTTCTGACCGAATTCAAGGCCGGGCGGGTGCAATCGGGAGCCATTATCCCTGTCATTGCAGATGTGCGGGACAGCGCTCGCCTGCAACAAATCTTCGCCGAACACAGGCCCGAAGTCGTCTTCCACGCCGCCGCCCATAAGCATGTCCCGCTGATGGAAGCCAACCCCATCGACGCCATCACCAACAACATCCTGGGGACGCACGCCCTGCTGGAAGCATGTCTGGCCAATGATATCGAGCATTTTGTCCTGATCTCCACCGACAAAGCAGTCAACCCCGCAAACATCATGGGGGTCACCAAACGCATGGCCGAGCTCTTGGTGCTGGATGCCGCCCGTCGCAGCCAACGGCCCTATGTGGCCGTGCGCTTTGGCAATGTGCTCGGCAGTCGCGGCAGCGTGGTGCCTTTCTTCAAAAAACAGATCGAAGCAGGCGGACCGGTCACCGTCACGCATCCTGATGTCACCCGCTACTTTATGACCATCCCCGAAGCTGTACAACTGGTGCTGCAGGCGGCTACCATGGGCCAAAGCGGCGATCTCTTCATGCTGGAGATGGGCAATCCGGTAAAAATCGTCGATCTGGCCAAAGATTTGATCCGCCTCTCAGGCCTGACGCCTGGAGAAGACATCCAGATCACCTTTACGGGCTTGCGCCCCGGCGAAAAGCTGTTCGAAGAACTCTACCAGGGACACGAAAATCACCTTCCCACCGAACACAAAAAAATCCTGCGCGTCACCACCGCCACAATGACGCCAGAAGACCTGTCCGAAAGCATCGCACTGCTTTACGACCTCACGCGGTTGGGCAAATTGCAAGAGGCGCTTTCACTTATTGCGGCCCTGGTGCCGGAATACACCCCCCCGGCAGGCATCCGGCCCCGCACAGCAGAGGATATTCTGACATCTGATGACGATCCAGATTTCCCCATCCCTCTCTCCGCCCGCTGGTACTAATTTGGGTGCGTCCTTTTTCGGTTGAAGCGTTGCAACGCTGTCCTCGCCGACTTCAGGATGCTTTAGGCGGACGGTCGGCCCCCTCTTCATCTCCCCCGCAAGCGGGGGAGAACATTGAAAGGGAATATGATGACGGCCTACGCCGTCCAAAACCACGCCGATAAACTGGTCGCCGAAGGGCGACCATTGGCGCAACCTAATCAATCTTCCTTCTGTTCCTCCCCAGCCCGTCTCGGAGCGGGGGAGGAACAGAAGGTGGGGGCCTGCGCCTGAAACGCCCGAGTTCACTCGGCCAGTGCGCCCGGCTAGCGCCAACTCATTTAGGACGCACCCTTTGCATTTTTTCTTGCCAGAATCTGCCGATTGAAACCAGGGCTGGGGACGGCCCCCCACCTTTTGTTCCTCCCCCGCTCCGAGATGGGCGGGGGAGGAGATAAGGAAGTCTGATTAGATGGGTCGCTTGTCTGCCTGCGCAGACAGGCCAATTTGCGCCCGAAAATGTCCTCGCAGGAGGACATGCGGCGGAACGCCCCCCAGAACCGAATTCTATTCGGCCAGTGCGTCTCACTTTTGAAACGCCCCCTAACCAATCCTCAGTCGAGGATCCAGGGCGTCGCGCAGGCCGTCGCCCAACAGATTAAAGCCCAACACCGTCAGCATGATGGCCAGGCCCGGAAAAAGCATGACCCACCAGGAGCCGGAAAGGATAAACTGCATACTATCGACCAACATCTTCCCCCATTCAGGATAAGGCGGCTGTTGGCCCAGCCCCAGAAAGCCCAGGGCCGCTGCATCGAGGATGGCGGTGCCCATGCTGAGGGTGCCCATGACGATGAGGGGCGAGAGACCGTTGGGAAGAATATGGGTGAAGACAATGCGCCGTCGTCCCGCGCCTAAGGCCCGCGCAGCCAACACGAAATCCTCCTCGCGTATTTGCAGGGCCATAGAGCGCGCCAGGCGCGCATAAGGAGGAATATAAACGATGCCGATAGCGATCATGGCGTTGCGCAGGCCCGGCCCCAACGCCGCCACCAGGGCGATGGCCAGCAAAACATAGGGAAAAGAGAGCATTACATCCATGGTGCGCATGATGAAACTATCCAAAATGCCGCCAAAAAGACCGGCAACCAGCCCCAGCATGGTGCCAATAGTCAGGGAGATGGCCACCACCATGACGCCGACTTGCAAAGACACCCGCGCCCCCTGGATAACGCGAGTCAATACGTCTCTTCCCAGGTCATCGGTGCCAAAAGGATGCTCCGCACTGGGAGGCTGAAGGCGCGCTTTGAGATCGAGGTCTGAGCGGGCGTCGTAGGGAGAAACGATAGGCGCGAATATGCCAATAATTAAAAAACTCACCACCAACACCAGCCCCACCTGAGCGCTACGCGTCTTGATGGTGCGACGCATGGCTCGCTTGAATTGGCTTTCCGAGGCGCGGGAAAAGGCGTCCTGGGCTTCAAGTTGATTATCAGAAATAGATACAGTCATCAGTCGTAACGAATCCTGGGGTTAAGAAAAGCGTAACTTATATCGACAAGCAGATTGACTAAAACAAAAATCAGGGCAATAAGCAAGGTGACAGATTGGACGATGGGATAATCGCGGCCGCTAATCGCGTCGAACACCCATTTGCCAATGCCAGGCCATGCAAAAACGGTTTCGGTGAGAATGGCGCCCCCCATCAAACTGCCCAATTGGATGCCAATAATAGTCACGACAGGCAGCATGGCGTTGCGCATGACATGCCGCACAACAATGACGCGTTCACTCAGACCCTTAGCCCGTGCCGTACGAACATAGTCCAGTCCTAGCACTTCGAGCATTGAAGACCGCATCATACGAGCAATAATAGCTAAGGGAATCGTCGCAAGGGCAATGGCAGGGAGCACCAGGTGAGACAAAGCATCCTTGAATGCTACCCAATTACGTGTCAGTAACGAATCAACCAGATAAAGACCAGTGATGTGGTGTAGCTCGATCCCCACACTGAGACGACCGCCAGTAGGAAGCCAACCAAGCAACAGTCCAAACACATACATCAATAAAATAGCCAACCAGAAGATGGGCATAGAGACGCCAACAAGTGCGCCCATCATGGTGAAGGTGTCAATGAGACTGTTACGCTTTAATGCTGAAATCACACCTGCAGGAATTGCTATGAGGATGGCGATGGCTATTGCCGCAAGAGAGAGTTCAACAGTCGCAGGAAATCGCCGTTTCAGTTCAGCCGCGACCGGGATATTGCCGTGAACTGAGTTTCCCATATCCCCCCACATCACGCCTCCATCGTGGCAAATCATAACGGAGGCGAGGTTATAACAGGCATTCTGATCATACTTATCCGTCCAGGAGGAGCCGCCGTGCTGACAAACGATGAGATTATCCAACTTTTCCAACTTGACGCATGAGTTGCCTTTTCGGGTTTTATAAATGTCTTTCGGGTTTACTTTTTCGAAAGTCATTTTACCTACCAAAAAGCGGACATATTGGGTTGGCAATGGTTCGTTGAGCCCCAAACGTTCGCGAATACGATGGACGTTTTCTTCCGTCGCATGTTCCCCTAACATTGCCAGGGCGGGATCTCCAGGGATGAGGTGAATAAAAGAGAACACCAACAAGGAAACCCCAAAGAGTACAGGGATAGTTGCTGCAAGACGTCGTAGAATATAGACTGTCACAATATAAATCCCTTGTCAGAAACAAAATCTGAAAATGATTAAAAATGATCGCTGGAAAGAAAAAGGTGGCCCCGACCACGACGATCGGGGCCACGGAAATGCTTGAAGCAGTGTGTTACTTCTTGGTGACGTACTTGTAGAGCTCGGTGCCCAGCGGGTTGGTGATGTAGCCTTCCACCTTGTCGCTGAAGATCAACGGGGTGTTGTTGTGAGCAATCCAGATGCGGGTGACGTTGTCCATCAGCATTTTTTCTGCTTCCTGGTACATCTTCTCGCGCTCGGATTGATCGACTGTGGAGCGGGCCTTGCGCAGCAAGGCGTCCAGTTCGGGGAACTGCACCCATCCTTCTTTGGCCTTGGGCTCGTCGGTGCCGATGAAGAAGTAGCCGAGGAAGTTGTCGGGATCGCCGTTGTCGCCGCCCCAACCCAGTTGATACAGACCGCGCAGATCGCCGGTCTTGCGCATCTTCAGATAGGTGGGCCAGTCACCGGCCTGCTCCAGTTGCACATCGATGCCAACAGTGGCCAGTTGGGCGGCCATGGCCTGAGCAATGCCTTCGGGATCAGGATAGTAGAAGCGGACGATGGGCATGTAGTAGAGCTTGAAGGGCATCTTGGTGCCATCTTCCCAAGTCACTTCTTTGATGCCGTCAGGGAAGCCAGCCTCAGCGAGCAGTTCTTTGGCATGCTCCGGATCGTACTGGATGCCATGAATGTCGAAGTTATGGCCCCAGACCATGGGCGGAAGGAAGTTCTCGGCGACCTCGCCATACTGACCGTAGAAGGTTTCGACGATAGACTTCTTGTCGATGGCTGCGGCAATCGCTTCGCGAACGCGTTTATCCTGGAGTTCTTTGATCTTGTAGTTGAAAGCCAGGTAGGCGGTGTTCAACGCGGGGCGAGGTTTGACATAGACGCCTTCGGCGGTCTCGGCGGTCTTGATGTCTTCGATGTTGGCCTGTTCCATGGCGTCGATTTCGCCGGTTTGCAGGGCCAGGAAGCGGGCGGAGTTATCGGGAATGACGCGAATAACGATGGTATCCACATTGCCGGGATTCTCGCCCCAGTAGTCGGGATTCCGAGTCAGCGTGATGTGGTCGTCAGTGATCCATTCTTTGAACTTGTAGGGGCCGGTGCACACGTAGCCAACTTTAGGAGAACCATAGTCCGGGCCATATTTCTCGATGGCGGCGGGGCTGGCAATAGCAAACATGGGCATTGCCATATTGGCCAGGATGGGAGCCAGCGGTTCGCTGAGGGTGAACTTGACAGTGTAGTCATCCACTTTTTCGATGTTGGTGACAATGGAGTCACCCTTGAAACCATTCCACATGTAATCCCAGTATTCGAAATCCTGTTCTTCGAAATGATAGGGATTGGCAGGATCCCACCAGCGCTGGAAGTTGAAGACTACGGCGTCGGCGTTGAAGTCGGTGCCATCGTGGAATTTCACGCCCTGGCGCAGATGGAAGGTCCACTCGGTGCCATCATCATTGGATTCCCAGCTTTCGGCCAGGCTGGGCACCACGTTGGTGGTGTCTTTGTCGTAAGCGAGCAACGATTCGCAGCCCTGGTTGGTGACGCGGAAGGATTCGCCATCGGTGACGACGGCAGGATCGAGGCCGACGGAGTCGCCGCCACGGCCGAAAATGAAGGTGACGCCCATCTCGGCGCCTTCTTCGCCGCCTTCAGCAGACTCGGGAGCGCCAAACCATTTGTTGTAGATCTCGTCATACTCGCCCGAATCTTTGATCGCGGCCAGCCCTTTGTCGATGGCTTCCTTGATCTGGGGAGCATCCTTGCGGATAGCAATGCCGTAGTATTCCTCGGTGAAGGGGCCTTGGACGATCTCGACGTTCCATTCGGGATTGGCTTTGATCATGTCGGCGGTGGTGGGGGCGTCATTGATGACGGCATCCACATCGCCATTGGCCAGGGCCTGCATGGCCAGCGTGATCTCGTCATAGCGAACGACTTCGGCGTCGGTATTGTCGCTGGCCCAGATATCACCGGTGGTGCCAAGCTGTACGCCAACCCGCTTGCCAGCCAGATCATCAACGCTCTTGATGTCGCTGCCTTTCTTCACAGCCAGCACCTGACCGGCATTGAAGTAAGGATCGCTGAAGTCAACGGTCTGCTTGCGCTCGTCGGTGATAGTGGCGGCGGAGATAACTGCATCGAACTCACCGCTGGCCAGTGCGACAAAAATGCCGTCCCAACGAGTGTTGACGAATTCCGGCTCAAAACCAGCGGCCTTGCCGATGGCCTTCATCAGGTCGAAGTCAAAACCCTGGATATCGCCATTATCATCAACGAATTCGAAGGGGGGATACTCGGCGTTGGTGCCCACGGTGATTTTTGCGGGCATTTCCGCCGCGGGGGCTTCGGTGGCCGCGGGGGCTTCAGTAGCTGCAGGCGCTTCAGTGGCCGCCGCAGGCGCTTCAGTGGCCGCCGCAGGCGCTTCAGTGGCCGCAGGGGCTTCGGTGGCTTTGGGCGCTTCGGTGGCTGCGCCACCGCCGCAAGCGGCCAAAACCATGGCTGCCAGCACAAAGATGCTGAGCAGTATCCAAAAACGACGTTTGGACATTAGATTCTCCTCCTTTTAGAGAAACGAATGAAGAGTGATACAACTTGCAGCAGGGAGCGAACGCCCCATGCCAATTTCGCAGCAATCAAGCGTCGAAACCGGCTTCATTGCTTGCTTGATGAAACTTCGGGCGATAAGCATTTTTTATTTGCAACAGAAATCGATCTGCGCAAAATACGGGATTATAATGAAGATTATAAATTGTTCGAGGTCTCTTGTCAAACGATTATTTATCATTACCAGCAGCCTCGCAGATTGAACAGGCAGGGCTACTGGCAGTCAGATGGCGGTCAGATGAGTTTCTCGCGGGCCTTGGCGCTGAGATAATCCATGCTCCAGACCATGATTACAATGGCCCAAACCGCGGTGCCCGCCTTATCGTACTGATTCAATCCCACCCACAGGCGGAATTGCTGGCCGATGCCGCCGCCGCCCACAAAACCAATGACTGTGGACATGCGGATGTTGATATCCCACTGATAAAGGATGAAGGCCAGGAAGGGCGGCACCAATTGGGGTACGATGGCGTAGACCAGGGTCTGCAACTTGTTGGCCCCGGTGGCAATGACCGCTTCTACAGGCCCTTCGTCAATCTGCTCGATGGTCTCGGAGAAGAGCTTGCCCAGGTTGGGGATGTTGTTCAAAATCAGAGCCAGCACGCCGGCAAAGGGCCCGGCTCCCACCCACGCCGCCATGATCAACACCAGAATCATCGGTTCGATGGAGCGGGTGAGATTGAAGCCCATGCGGAAGACGTTGTAGACAATACGCCCGAACAGGGTCTCGCCCATGATGTTACGGGCGGCGAAGAAACTGAGGGGGATGGCGAAGAAAGAGCTGAATGTAGTCGCCAGCAGCGCCATCAGCAGAGTCACCAGCGCCAGATTGAACACCGTCTTGGCGGTGTCGCTGATGCGGGGCCCGCCTACAACCTCCTTCCAGACGATGCTCACATCCCCAACGCTGCCCGGTGGGCTGTCCTCGTCTATCTTGATGAGGGGGCTGATGCGGGTTTCCAGATGTAAGTGACCATCGGCGTCGGTGTCACAACAATTGGATTTCACCCGCAGGAAGGAGCCATCCGGCATCTCCCAGCGCACAGAGACATGGGTGTCTGGCGGCAGATCATACCCGTCGATAGTCAGGGGATCGCCCACATCGCCACATTGTGGGGCCAGCACCACACGCGGGCCTGATGCCGGTGGCGGAGGCGCCTCCGCCACACCACAGGGTACAGGCAGCGGCTGCCGCAGCGAATGCTCTTCGGTGGGGCGATCAAAGAGATCGGGCACGGCAAAGGCTTTCATCAGCTTCATGCCCGAGGGCAGACCGGTCACCAGATCAGTGAAATTCACTTCGGCCACGTTCCATGACCAGGAAAAGGTGATAACAAAAAGAAGAAGGACAATGGCCCATTTTCCCCAGCGAACCAGGGGATTCTGGCGAGGGTTGGCGGGTTTGCCTTCGATAATCCGCTTGCGCAGGATGCTGGATGCATAATCCAGCGTGGTGACCACAAACATGATGGCCAAAATGGCCGTGGCCATGGCCGAGAACTGGTTGAGACGTATCCACTGGATGACCAGAAAGCCCAGGCCAGCGTCGCTGATCAGGCCGATCACCGTAGACATCCGCACATTGATGTCCCACCGATACAACGTAAAGGAAGCAAAAGTGGGCAATATCTGGGGGATGACGGCGTAGACAATCACCTGGAAATCATTGGCGCCTGTGGCTCGCACAGCTTCGATCGGGCCGGGATCAATGCTCTCGATGGCCTCAGAATAGAGTTTGCCCAGGGCGGCGATGGTATGGATCATCAACGCCAGCATACCGCCAAACGGCCCCAGGCCTACCCAGACAGCAAAAATAATCGCCCACATCAACGTCTCGATAGAGCGCACGATGTTCAATGACGTACGCACGACGTAGTAAATCACCCGGGTGACCGAGTTGCGGAACATCAGGTTGCGAGCAGCCAGAAAACTAATGGGCAACGCAAACAGCATACCCAGAATCGTGGCCAAAAATGCCAGGGCGACGGTCTCGCCGATCTTCTCCCACACCAGCTTCAGGGTTTGAGTCGGCTCCAGATTGCCATAGGGCTTGTGTTGTTCAGCTCGCACCTGATGCGTTTGCGTCTCGCCGGGCGGCGGCTGCTCCGATAGCGGCACAGCCTGAGGGATGGTAATGGCCAGATCAAACTCCCCCTGGTCATTTGTCATGAATTTGGCTTGCTTGCCGTCGATAATGACTCGCTGTGAATCACCGATGGGATTTAGCCACCACAGCTCCCCTTCGAAATTCGGGAAAAAGCCCTCGCCATGAACGATGATCGTATCGCCGACCGAACCGCACTTCTTGTCCAGCGTAATTTTCGGATCCTCGGTGGGCTTGCGATTGGGCTCCGGCAATGGCTCGACACAGGGCACCTGAATGGGCGTTGTGGCAATTTTATCCTCGGTCGCATATTGCATCATCTCGGGATGGAAAAGCGCCCGGACATAGGGCGCCATGGAATCCCACCCCGTGATCATCCGTTGAGGCTGCACCTCGGTGGAGACAAAGGCCAATCCGTAAATAATGATCGCCGCCAGCAGCGCCGGAATGGAAAACTTGGGGCGGCGTCCCTTGGAAACCTGCCAGGCATCCCACACATTCCAAACCCAGATTCCTAATACAGGAGCAAATAAAACGCCCGTCCCCTGCCACAAAATAAGAAAAATCAACGCAATAACCGAAATAAAAAGACCCAACCCGCGCGAATAAAGCCCCAGATAAGCCTGCCCGGCCCCGGGAATAATAAAAGAAAGGAAAGGCGCCAGCCAGTTGCCTCGCGCCTCCGGGGCGGGAGAGGCGTCAGGATAGTGTCGCTTGCGCATGGCAAACTCCTAATTGAATCATAATCATGTGCGACGCACTTTTGATAGACCTGTACAAACCGGTTTTCCCGGCGCTCGCATTCAAATCGACGCGACCATCCGGGCGCCGTTGAGGTGCATTGCACATCAGGCCGCTAACTTCTCGCCGCTAACTGTGACAACCTCCGCCTCCTCGCCGTACACCTCTTTGAATTTCTCGGGCGTAAGTTCAGTGGGAAGACCATCGAAAACCAGCTCGCCATCCTTCAATCCAATCACGCGGGTGGCATAGCGATGCACCAGATCCAAAAAATGCAGGCTGCAGATCACCGTAATCCCATCCTCCTGATTCAATGTTTCGAGATAGCGGAGAATGGAGTGCGCCAGCACCGGATCCAGACTGGCCACCGGCTCATCGGCGAGCATCAGCTTGGGCTCCTGCATCAACGCCCGGGCGATAGCCACTCGCTGCTGCTGTCCGCCCGAAAGCTGATCGGCGCGATTGTCGGCTTTTTCAGCAATCCCCACGCGTTCCAGTGCAGCATGGGCCCGCTTGTAATCCTCCTGGGGGAAAATATGGAAAAGACTGGTAACAGGATGAGCGTATCCCAAACGTCCTGTCAATACATTCGTCATCACCGTGCTGCGTTTGACCAAATTGAACTGCTGAAAAATCATGCCGATCTGACGACGGATATGCCGCAATTCCTGCCCCTTCGCGGCCGTGACATCCTTATCCTCCCAGACCACCTTGCCCTCAGTGGGATCAATCAGGCGATTGATGCACCGCAACAGGGTGGATTTTCCTGAGCCGGAAAGTCCGATCACTGCCAAAAACTCCCCCTCTTTGACCTCAAAACTGACATCCTTCAGCGCCACCGTGCCGTCGGGAAAGACCTTGGTGAGATGTTCAATGCGTAACAAGTGGTCACCTCCTGATTATGAAGGTGCGACGCATCCGGAGCAATCAGCCCCGGATGCGTCGCACAGTTCATTTGACAAAGCGAATTCAGAACCTACTGGGCGAGGTCTTCGATGTTGATGCCTGCCTTGCTCAGCTCGGCGCGGAAAGCATCATAGAAGCTATCATCAGCCTTTTCCAGACCTTCGATGGAATACAGCTCGTTCAGAGCTTTCTTCCCTTCCTCAGAGTTGGAGATCTCCAGCAGTGCATTGACGATCTTGTCTCGCTCTGCCTGCGGGAAATCCTTGATGAAGGAAACATTGTCGTTGGGGATATCGGCCGTGGTGGCGATGGCAATGACCTTTTCCTTTACGTCAGGGATGTCTTTCTCCACCGAGCTGCGGGCGTCCACGTAGGTGGCGCCGGCGTCGCAGTCGCCATTATAAACCTGGGTGACGACATTATTGTGGGAGCCAGCCTCGATGGTCTTGGCGAAATCCTTGTCAGGATCGATGCCATTGGCTTTCAGCATGATGCGGGGGACGATGTATCCGGAAGTCGAATTGGGGTCCACCCAGCACATGACTTTGCCCTTCAAATCATCCAGGGTCTTGATGCCGCTATCGGCCCGCACGATGATCTGCCCCTTGTAAGAGGTGGAGCCGAAGCGCACCGTAACCAGCGCCACATCCACGCCATATTTCTCATGGGCGAGCACGTAGTTGAATGTGTTCATCCAGCCGATATGAGCCTTGCTCGCGCCCATGGCCTCGCGCACGGCGGCGAAATCGGTGCCGACATTGGCCTTGATGACCAATCCCGTCTTGTCCTGAATCATTTGGGCCAACTGATCGCCACTGGCAATGATCTCCTGGGTGTCACCGGAAGGAACGAAAGACATTACGATGGGATTTTTCTCCGTCCCCAATTTCGCCTGGCCGCCACAACCGGCCAGCACTAACGCCAAAATCGCAAACAGCATGAACAGAACCATCCATTTTTTCTTCATGGCAAATCCTCCTTTGAAGAAAGTGACAACGTTGTCAAATTGTCTTGGTGAGAGATGCTTTGGAGTGTGTAAAGGGAAAAACAGAAGGGTTGGCAAGGACATCAGATAAGGTTGACGGAAATGGCGCCTCCAATTGAAGAGAATGTAGGAAATCTGACTCTCATATCATACACCGAAAGTGGTTGTTTGTGAAGATCGGAAAAAGAGATTATCCCATATTATCCATCATTTCATCCTGAATCAGAGATTAAAAATATCCATAATCTCAAAATGCCTATTGGCGAACAGAAAAATTCATGCTATACTATGGCAAGGAGTTAGTGCAGCGATGCCTGAACGACGACGACTTTCGGCACTTAGCAAGCAAGTGGGTTCAAGAAACAGGTGTGCGCGCATGTGGTCTGTCGCTGGATCCGTTTATCGGAGCCGTCCCCGTCACGCGTCCTGCACCCGAACTCTATCATCCTCTGGCTGGCTTGCCACAGGTCATGCCGGATAATTCAAAGGAGTGTCTCACCATGATGAACCTGATCATCCAGACCCACAATGTAGAGTTGACAGACTGGCTGAGACAGTATGTCGAGAAGAAAATCGGACGGTTGGAGAAGTATTTGCCGGATATTGATGAAATAAGGGTGGAGTTGCGCGAGGAGAGCACTCGCAGCGCTTCGGATCGCGCTGTGGCGCAGGTGACAGTGCGCAGTCGCCGCACCATCTTGCGGGCCGAAGAACGCTCCGGCGATATGTTCGCCTCCATCGATGCGGTTTCGGATAAGCTCGAACGCCGTATTCGCCGCTACAAGGGCAAGCGGGCCCGGAATCACAAGCGGGCCATTGCCGAAGCCAACATCATGGAAGAAACCATGTCTCCGGTAGCCGAAATGCTACAGGAGGAAGAGGAGCCCGATGGCGGCATTGTCAAAACGAAGCGCTTCGAAGTGTATCCCATGGACCCCATCGAAGCCGTTGAGCAAATGGAAATGCTGGGGCACGACTTTTTCATATTCCTCAATGCCGATGAAGGGCAGATCAATGTTTTGTATCGCCGCCGCACCGGCGATTATGGCCTGCTACAACCGGTCATTGCCTGACCATTCTTCAAAACAATCATGTCTCGGCCCGTTCCCGCCATCGGGACGGGCCGATTTTCTATCTTCCCACCGGACTCATCCAACATGAAAAATGTGCTCGTCGTTTGCACCGGCAACGTCTGCCGCTCTCCCATGGCCCAAGCTCTCATCCGCAAAGAGATCGAGGATCGCGGCCTGGCGTCTGATATCGCCGTGGACTCGGCCGGGACGTACGCGATGGTCGATCATCCCGCCAGCGGGGGCTCGATCAATGCCATGGCCCAACGCTGCCTGGATATCAATGCGCATCGGGCGAAGCAGCTCACAGCAGACCTGGTGAACCAGGCCGATGTGATTCTGGTCATGGAGGAGCGTCATCGCCGCTCTATTTTCGTCACCTGGCCGCGAGCGATCATGAAAACGCTGCTGCTCAGCGAGCTCTCGGGCGATCACGCGGGCATCGATGATCCCTATGGCGGGGAGCAGTGGGAGTATGATCAAACAGCCGAGATCATCGAGGACTACGTGCAGCGGGGCATGCCGACGCTGCTAAAACGGCTGGGCGTCGTTCCAAAAAACTGACGGCTACGCCGTCGCAGACGCGGGGGAGGGGCGATTCGCCGTCAATGGAAATCATGCGGGCGGCCAGGGCAATCGCGAGTCTAGCTGTGAGGCGCGGCGTGGCGCTGGCCGAATGAATTCGGTTCTGAGGGCGTTCCGCCGCATGTCCCCCTACAGGGACATTTTGCGCGTCATTTATGCTGTCTGCGCAGGCAGACAGGCGGCCGCAGGCCCTCAGCCCTGATTTTAATCGGCGGGGCAACTTGGCTGCAACTCAATCTGGCTACTCGCGATTGCCCTACCCCCAATCTGGATGCCAAATCCCAAATGCCAGACATCGAGTCCCTCCTCCGGCCCGACATCGCCCGGATGGAAGCCTACACCCCAGTCAAGCCCTTTGAGGCCCTGAGCCGCGAGATGGGCCGCGCCCCCGCGGATATCATCAAGCTGGATGCCAACGAGAACCCCTATGGCCCCTCGCCCGCGGTCATCGACGCACTGCGGGCCTATCCCTGGTATCACATCTATCCCGACCCGCAGCAGACCGACCTGCGCGCGGCCCTGGCGGATTACGTTCGCGTTCCTGCCGAGCACATCCTGCCGGGGCATGGCGCGGATGAGCTTATCGACTATCTCTGCCGGGTGCTGTTGCAGCCGGGCGATGTCGTCATCAATTGTCCGCCCACCTTTGGCATGTACGATTTCGACGCCCGGCTTAGTCTGGGACAAGTGCTGAATGCGCCGCGACGGGCCGATTTCAGTCTGGATGTGGCGGGCATCGAGGCGGCGGTGGCGCAGAGCGATGGCCGGGCCAGGATTCTGTTCCTCACATCGCCCAACAATCCCGACGGCGGGCTGATTCCGCCCAAAGACCTGGAACGGCTGTTGGCTCTGCCCCTGCTGGTGGTGGTGGATGAGGCGTATATCGAATTCGCGGATGCCGAATCGATGGCGGCCCGCGTGCTCGATACGCCCAATCTGGCGGTGTTGCGCACATTCTCCAAATGGGCGGGCCTAGCGGGCCTGCGGCTGGGATACGGCATCTTTCCCCGGCCCCTGATGGCGGCCCTGTGGAAATTCAAGCAGCCCTACAACGTGAACGTGGCCGCCACCGTGGCCGGTCTGGCCAGCCTGCAAGACCTGCCCACCCTGCGCGCCCGCATCGATCTGTTGAAACAGGAGCGGGAGCGGTTGTATAATGCCTTGCAGAAGATCCCCTGGCTGCATCCTCTGCCCAGCCAGGCCAATTTCGTGCTGAGCAGGGTGGAAGGACGTTCAGCCGGAGCGCTGCACCGTCGCCTGTTTGAGGAGGGCGTGCTGGTGCGCTATTACGACAAACCGGGCCTGCGCAACTACATCCGCATCAGCGCCGGAAAACCGGAGCAAACCGATCAACTGCTGGCTATTTTGAGGCGATTATGAGCTTTTTTACATCCCGGATGCGACGAGCTGCGTTTTGGGCGATTTTTCTCTTGCTGGTGGCGGCGTTGGTCACAGCGTGTTCGAAAGATGCCGAGCCAGAAGTGCGGCGCACGCCTGTGATCGTTCACCTTCCTGCGACCAGCACCCCCTCCGGAGTTGTCGAGGTGGCCGCCAACGCAGCGACTGCGACGCTCATTCCCAACGAAAAGCCGGTCATCCAGGCTACCATCCCCCCCGATGTGACGCCCGAGCCGCCTCCTGTCTTCCAGACCAACAAAATTCTGCGGGTGGCCAAGCCCACCACTTATATCGATGATGTCTGTGAATATCTGCGTCTGCGCTGGGACCCGAACAACGCAGCGCCGGGAACCATCATCGTGCCGGTGATGTACCATCGCATCAAAAATAAGCCGGGCGAACGGGGTCTGGACAAAAACTATTTTCGACAGACAATGCGCGAAGCGCATCGTTTGGGATTCGAGACCATCACCAGTGAGCAGGCCGCTGATTTTCTGGAGCACAACGCTAAAATTCCGCCCCGCTCGCTGATGTTGTTCGTAGACGATCGCCGCATCCCCGTCATCCAGGACCATTTCATGCCCTTCCTCAAGAAATACGACTGGACGGTCATCTCTTCCTGGATTATCGCCAACGATGACAGTATCCCGGGCCTGTGGGAGCGCATCGAAGCGCTGCACGACACCGAACGCGTGGATGTGCAATCCCACAGTTTGCGGCATGTGTACATCGTCAAAGGAACGCCCAAAAAGACGATTCGGGAAGAGATTTACGGGCCCATTCCCTATTTCGAAGAGCACTTTGGCTATCGCCCCATCGCCTATATCTGGCCTGGCGGCAACTACACGGCCTATGCAGTGCGCACAGCACGGGAAGCGGGCTATCGCATCGGCTTCACCATTTATCCCAACGGCCCGATTATGTTCAACTGGGCGCCTTTGCAAGAAGCCGACCGCAAGATCGGCATCCCCCTGCTGACCCTGCCCCGGTTTCATGCCAATCAGGCCAAAGAACAATTGCCTATCGCCGTAGAGATAGGGGAACAGGCCCGCCAACAGGCCCTTGATCACTATCCCCAGGAGGCGGCCTGGTACAGTCAGCATTGCGGCGGTCAGCTCCCCGCACCCACTTTCGGAGATTAAGCCATGCCTACTATCACCCGTAAGACCAACGAAACCGATATCACCTTGACTTTCGAGCTGAACGGCTCGGGCCGGGCCCGGGTCGATACCGGCATCGGCTTTTTCGATCACATGCTCATCCTGTTTGCCCATCATGGCCTGTTCGATTTGACGGTGACCGCCCGGGGAGACTTACACGTGGATGAGCATCACACGGTGGAGGATGTGGGCATCTGCCTGGGCAAAGCCATCGCCCGCAGCCTGGGCGACCGCTCAGGCATTGTGCGTACGGCTCACAGTTTCGTTCCCATGGATGAGGCCCTGGCCCGGGTGGTCATCGACCTGGGCGGGCGGCCCTACTGCGTGTTCGACGCCCAGTGGCATACGCCCCGCATTGGCGGTCTGGGCACCGATCTCATCGGCCATTTCTTCGAGAGCGTGGCCTTTCATGCGGGCATGAATCTGCACGCCCGGGTGGCGTATGGCCGCAACGACCATCATCAGTGCGAGGCGCTGTTCAAGGCCTTCGGGCGGGCGCTGGATGCGGCCTCCCGGCCTGATCCCCGCCGCCAGGGCGTGCCATCCACCAAGGGCACGCTGATTGCGTGAGTTATGGCGATGATAGCAATCCTCGACTACAAAATCGGCAATGTGCGCAGCGTTCAGAAAGCGGTCGAGCGCGCCATTCGCGAAGCGAAACAGGAGCAAACCGTGGTTCTGACCGCGGAGCGAGATCAGATACTCAGCGCCGATGGGGTGATCCTGCCGGGGGTGGGCGCGTTCGGCGCCTGCATCACCAATCTCAGCACTGCGGGCCTGACGCCCGTCGTGCAAGGGGTGGTAGACGCGGACATCCCGTTGTTGGGCATCTGCGTGGGCATGCAAATGCTGTTTGAGATTAGTGAGGAGATGGGGACGTGGCAGGGGCTGGGGTTGCTGCCGGGCCGGGTGCGCAAATTCCCCGACACCCTGCGCATCCCTCAAATCGGCTGGAACCAGCTCCACATCCAGCGGCCCGATCCCCTGCTGGCGGGCGTGGCGGATGGCGCTTACACCTACTTCGTCCACTCCTACTACTGCGATCCCGCCTGTCCTGATGACGTGCTCACTACCACTGACTACGGCTTCGAGTACGCGTCCATGGTGCGGCGCGGAAACATCTGGGGCGCGCAATTTCATCCCGAAAAGAGCCAGCAGGTGGGAATTCAGATTTTGAAGAATTTTCTGAGCGTCGCGGGCGACCGGTAGAACGCTGGCTATTCTTTCTGTGATCGCACCACCATCACGGGGCAGGTGGCGTGAGACAGGACTTTTTGGCTGACGCTGCCCAGCAACAAGCTGCCCAGAGAGCCCAGGCCGCGAGCGCCCATGATGATGAGGTCGACTTCCCGGGTGTCGGCCACATTCAGGATGGCTTCAGAAGGCGGGCCTTGCAGAATTTCGGTGATAGTTGCGATGCCGTCCTCCTGCAATGATTGAGCCAGGGGATCGATGAGATTGCGGGCATTTTCGATGTGGCGGGCAATGGTTTCGGACAGATTGGGCTCGCCCAAGTATTCAGGCGTTTTGGGATAGGCATGGACCAAAATGATCGTAGCATCGGTGAGCTTCGCCAGCTTGCGGGCGCATTCCACCGCCCGTGTCGATGCTGATGAGCCATCAACAGCAACCAGAATTTTTTCGAACAACATGATCAACACCTCCGGTGTTTGGCAGGATTTTACTGGTGGCGTAGCGATTATATTTCTAGATTAACAGAGTTCTATTGGAAAAACAATAGAATTAGTTCGTCTGCGAGATTGAATATCCTATGTTATAATCATGTACCATCTTTCAATGAACCGCACACATGGGAAATGATTCATGACAAACAGCACAACCTCTACCAGTAAGTGGAAGATAATAGGAAAATGGGTGGGGGCTGTCCTGCTCATTTTTGTGGGAATCATCCTGTTGTTGGGCCTTATTCCGGTCAAAATTCCAGACTTGCCGTCGCATCCCAATCCGGCCAAAAATTATGATGAGGCGATGTCCCGGTGGGAGGCGCTGAAAACGCCGACTGAGGCAGAAGGCGGAGAATTGATGAGTCCTTTGGCTGATTCATTTATAATGGAACACGGCGAGAGAACGGATCGGGTTTATGTGCTGGTTCACGGCTTGACCAATTCTCCTCATCAATGGGAGCCATTTGCCAAGGAATTGTATGACAAGGGCTGCAATGTGATTGTCGTTCGCATGCCATATCATGGCCTGAAAAGCCATAAAGTCGGTGAATTGAAAAATCTCACCCCCGAATTACTTGCCAATTACATGGATGATGTTACAGATGTGGCTGTGGGGTTGGGGGATGAAGTGCGAGTTATCGGGATTTCGGTTGGAGGAACGGAGGCTACATGGGCCGCACAGAATCGACCCGATGTGGCTATGGTGATGGCGGTTTCGCCGATGTTAGGCATGGGGCTTTTGCCGCACTGGGCGAATATGTTTGCCATGAATCTGTTCAACCGTTTCCCCAATATCAGTTTTCCTGATCCCACTGAGCCCGAACGCGATCATGTCTATCGTGGACAGTCCTCGCGCGGCGTGGCTGTATCTGTACGTTTCGGACAGTCGGTAATTAAACAAAGTGAGGCTGCGCCCCCCGCTGTCAAGAATATCATCCTGATTACCAACGCCAATGATACAACTGTCTCCAATGAAGAGTCGCACCATCTCGCCGATATCTGGGAGCAGCATGGCGCGCTTGTCATCCGTTATGAGTTTCCAAAAGAACTGGGACTTCCGCATAACTCTATTGACCAGACTTCCACCGACGACACCGACATCGTCTATGAGAAAATGTTGGAGTTATTGGGTGAAGAATAGCGTTTATGTTTGTAGCCGAGTACTCGGTTCATATCGCATGGAGAAAAAACGGAATGCCGGATAAATATCGACCTGGACACTGGCGTTTTTTGAATTCCGACACGAATTCACACGAATTTTGC